>NZ_JBFULI010000005.1:0-173447 GCF_056400405.1 Pseudomonas sp. P5_B3
CCTCCCCACACTCGGTCGCCCTCATGCAGTTGCGCTTCACTTCGTTCGCTGTGGTCAGCTTACGACGGGACTTTCACCCGCAAGATTGCGCCCATGCTGGGCGCACAAAAAAAGGGGAGCACATGCCCCCCCGAGGTTTAAAACGTTGTTATCGCGGCTGTTAACTCAGCCTTCGATCTCGATCAGAATCTCGCCCGGGTTCACCCGGTCGCCCTTGGCCACGTGAATGGCGGTGACTTTACCGGCGATGGCCGCCTGGACTTCGGTTTCCATCTTCATCGCTTCGGTGATCAACACGGCCTGGCCTGCCTTGACGGTGTCGCCCTCCTTGACCAGCACGTCGACGATGTTGCCCGGCATGGTGGTGCTGACGTGACCCGGTGCAGTGGCTTGCTTGCGCTTGCTGCTGCCGCCGCCAACGAATTCATTGAGCGGTTCGAACACCACTTCTTCCGGCATGCCGTCGATGGACAGGTAGAAGTGACGCTTGCCTTCAGCCTTGACGCCGACACCGGTGATGTCGACGCGGTAGGTTTCGCCGTGAACGTCGATGACGAACTCAGTCGGTACGCCTTCGCCACCAGCCGAGGCGACGCCGCCGGCTTCAGGAATCGGCAACAGCACTTCAGGTGTCAGGGTGCCCGCAGCACGCTCTTCGAGGAACTTGCGGCCGATGTCCGGGAACATGGCGAAGGTCAGCACGTCCTCTTCAGACTTGGCCAGTGCGCCGATGTCGGCACGCAGCTTGGCCATTTCCGGCTTCAGCAGATCGGCCGGGCGAACGTCGATCACTTCTTCGCTGCCGATGGCCTGGCGACGCAGTTGTTCGTTCACGGTGCCCGGCGCCTTGCCGTAGCCGCCTTGCAGGTACAGCTTCACTTCGTTGGTGATGGTCTTGTAGCGCTCGCCGGCCAGCACGTTGAAGAACGCCTGGGTGCCGACGATCTGCGAAGTCGGGGTCACCAGCGGCGGGAAGCCGAGGTCTTCACGAACACGCGGAATTTCGGCCAGCACTTCGCTCATGCGATTCAGTGCGCCCTGCTCTTTCAACTGATTGGCCAGGTTGGAAATCATCCCGCCCGGTACCTGGTTGACTTGAACACGGGTGTCGACGGCGGTGAATTCGCTTTCGAACTGGTGGTACTTCTTGCGCACGGCGTAGAAGTACAGACCGATCTCCTGCAGCAGCTCCAGGTTCAGACCGGTGTCGAACTCGCTGCCTTTAAGGGCGGCGACCATCGACTCGGTGCCCGGGTGGCTGGTGCCCCAGGCGAAGCTGGAGATCGCGGTGTCGATGTGATCGGCGCCGTTTTCGATGGCCTTCATCTGGCACATCGCAGCCAGGCCAGCGGTGTCGTGGGAGTGAATGAACACTGGCAGCGACTGCTCGGCTTTCAATGCCTTGACCAGTTCGCCGGTGGCGTACGGGGTCAGCAAACCGGCCATGTCCTTGATCGCCACCGAATCGCAACCCATGGCTTCCATTTGCTTGGCCTGGTTCACGAAGGCCTCGATGGTGTGCACCGGGCTGGTGGTGTAGGCGATGGTGCCCTGGGCGTGTTTGCCGGCGGCTTTCACCGCTTCGATGGCCACGCGCAGGTTACGCACGTCGTTCATGGCATCGAAGATGCGGAACACGTCGATGCCGTTGACCGCTGCCTTGGCGACGAAGGCTTTGACCACGTCGTCGCTGTAGTGGCGGTAGCCCAGCAGGTTCTGGCCGCGCAACAGCATTTGCAGGCGGGTGTTAGGCAGCGCGGCGCGCAGTTGGCGCAGACGCTCCCACGGGTCTTCTTTCAGGAAACGTACGCAGGCGTCGAACGTTGCGCCGCCCCAGCACTCCAGCGACCAGTAGCCGACTTTGTCGAGCTTGTCGCAGATCGGCAGCATGTCTTCGGTGCGCATGCGGGTCGCGAGCAGCGATTGGTGGGCGTCGCGCAGGATCGTGTCGGTTACATGAATTTTCTTGGACATTGTTCTATTCCTCACAGGCCTGCGTGGGCGGCGATGGCGGCGGCGATGGCCAGGGCCAGCTCTTCGGGTTTGCGCTTGATCGAGTAGTTGGTCAGTTCAGGGTGGCTTTCAACGAAGCTGGTGTTGAACTGGCCGCTACGGAATTCCGGGTTACGCAGGATTTCCTGGTAGTACGCGGCGGTGGTCTTGACCCCTTGCAGGCGCATGTCGTCCAGGGCGCGCAGGCCACGGTCCATCGCCTCTTCCCAGGTCAGCGCCCACACCACCAGTTTCAGGCACATCGAGTCGTAGTACGGCGGGATGGTGTAACCGGTGTAAATCGCCGTGTCAGTGCGCACGCCAGGGCCGCCGGGGGCGTAGTAACGGGTGATCTTGCCGAAGCTCGGCAGGAAGTTGTTCTTCGGGTCTTCGGCGTTGATCCGAAATTGCAGGGCGAAACCACGGTGCTGGATGTCTTCCTGCTTCACCGAAAGCGGCAGGCCGGAGGCAATGCGGATCTGCTCGCGGACAATGTCGATTCCGGTGATTTCTTCGGTGATGGTGTGTTCCACCTGCACCCGGGTGTTCATCTCCATGAAGTACACCTCGCCCTCGGCGAGCAGGAACTCCACGGTGCCGGCGTTCTCGTAACCCACGGCCTTGGCTGCGCGCACCGACAGGTCGCCGATGTAGGCGCGCTGTTCCGGGGTCAGTTGCGGGCTCGGGGCGATCTCGATCAGTTTCTGGTTGCGGCGCTGGATCGAACAGTCACGCTCGAACAGGTGCACCACATTGCCGAAGCTGTCGCCAAGAATCTGCGCTTCGATGTGCTTCGGATTGACGATGCATTTTTCCAGGAACACTTCCGCCGAACCAAAAGCCTTGGTGGCCTCGGAAATGACCCGTGGGAAAGCCTGTTCAAGTTCTTCACGGCTGTTGCAGCGACGAATGCCGCGGCCGCCACCACCGGAAGTGGCCTTGAGCATCACCGGGTAACCGATGCGATCACCTTCGGTCAGGGCTTCTTCGATGCCCGACACGTTGCCTTCGGTGCCCGGTGTAACCGGGACGCCGGCCTTGATCATACTGCGGCGGGCTTCGGTCTTGTCGCCCATGCGGCGAATGACTTCAGCCGATGGACCAATGAATTTGATTCCGCGCTCGGCGCAGATCTCCGCCAGTTCGGCGTTTTCCGAAAGGAATCCGTAGCCTGGGTGCAACGCATCACAGCCGGTTTCCACCGCCAGGTTCACCAGCTTGCGCGGGTTCAGGTAACCGGCCAGAGGTTCGGCACCAATGCTGTGGGCCTCATCTGCACGCTTTACGTGCAGGGCATGACGGTCGGCGTCGGAGTAGATCGCGACCGAGCGAATCCCCATTTCGGCGCAGGCACGTACGATTCGTACGGCAATCTCACCACGGTTGGCGATCAGGATCTTTGTTATCACTTGGAGGTTCCCTTGAGCCGGTGTACCCACGACCTGCTAGACCAGGTCGACGAGTGACCAAATGTTTCAGTTTGGTCGCAGGTCCACACTAGCGCCCACAAGGGATTAACAAAAATGAATAAAAATTGGGTCGTGCATAAGTAAAGACTTATAGTTGATTCACCAGCCAGCGACGAGAGTGACCAGATAATGCGTAAGTCATTGATGCGTATGACTTTACGGCAATTGCAGATCTTCAACGAGGTCTGTGATTTGCGGTCCTACAGCCGTGCGGCCGAGGAAATGTCGCTCACACAACCTGCCGTCAGCCTGCAGATTCGTCAACTTGAAGAGCTGATTGGCCAGCCTTTGTTCGATTACGTCGGCAAAAAACTCTACATGACCGAAGCGGCTGAAGCGTTACAGCGGGCCAGTCGGGATATTTTCGGGCGCCTGGAAAACCTCGACATGCAGCTGTCGGACATGCAGGGCTCGTTGCAGGGGCAACTGAAACTGGCGATCGAATCCAGCGCCAAATACTTCGTACCGCATCTGTTTGCCGCGTTCAAACGCCAGCACCCGGAAGTGAACCTGCAATTGACGGTGGTCAATCGTGGCCAGGTCATTCGGCGCCTGTCGGACAACCGCGACGACCTGGTGATCATGTCCATGGTGCCGCAGGACATGGGCCTGGAATTCCTGCCGTTCCTGAACAACCCGATCGTCGCCGTGGCGCCACCGGATCACCCGCTGTGTCATATGGGGCCGCTGCGCCTGCAGGATCTCGAGCCCTACACCCTTCTGCTGCGCGAACCCGGCTCGGGGACGCGGCTTGCGTGCGAAGAATACTTCAAGGAGAAGCGCGTGCACTTCAACCAGACTCAGGAAGTCTCGTCTGCCGAAGCTCAGCGCGAATGTGTACTGGCAGGCCTGGGCGTTGCGCTGTTGACGCGCCACGCCCTGAGCCTTGAGCTGGCAACCGGTGGACTGATCGAGCTACCGGTCGAGGAGCTGCCACTGTTTCGCAGTTGGTGCCTGGTGCAGGCCAAGGCGAAACGCCTGTCACCGGTGGCGCACGCCTTCCTGGCGTTTATCCGTAGCGAACGGCTTCAGATCAGCGCGCTGGCTGAGCGCTTCGACGGGAAGTCGAGGCAGATGCCTGCCAGAAGTTGAGTTCCAACTCCGGAAAATCGCCAATTTCGGCCAGAAGCTGACGGCGTTCGCAGCGATCTTCGATGGCGCGGCGGAATTCCATGCGGCGCTGATCTTCTTGCTGACGACGGGTTCTGACAGCGCTGTTGCGTTCTTCGTAGGGCATGGCCATTTCGAGTCTCCCAAGGCGAGTACGGGAGTTTCAAGATAGGCGCGGGGGATGACGGTTTGGCGGCTCGGGCGTTACAGGCTGATGAAAGTTGCGGTGTATTCTAGGCCGCCATCGCGAGCAAGCTCGCTCCCACAATGGATCTCGAGCGCTGCACAAATTGCATTTACAGCACTGAACCCTGTGGGAGCGAGCCTGCTCGCGATTAAGGTCGGAACGACCTTACGACGACGTCAGTCGTCCAGCGCTTTCACCGACTTGGGCGACAACCGCAAGCTGCGCAGGCTGCGCTTGACGCTCTTGAGGTGGTTGACCAGGCTCGGGCCACGGGCCATGGCCACGCCCATCGCCAGCACATCGATCACCACCAGGTGGGCGATCCGCGAAGTCAGCGGCGTATAGATTTCAGTGTCTTCATGCACATCGATCGCCAGATTGACCGTAGACAGCTCGGCCAATGGCGTCTGGCTCGGGCACAAGGTAATCAACGAGGCACCGCTTTCACGCACCAGGTTGGCGGTGATCAACAGGTCCTTGGAGCGCCCGGACTGGGAAATGCAGATCGCCACGTCGGTTGGCTTGAGCGTTACGGCCGACATCGCCTGCATGTGCGGGTCGGAATAAGCCGCTGCTGTCAGCAGCAAACGGAAGAACTTGTGCTGGGCGTCCGCCGCAACCGCACCCGAGGCGCCGAAGCCGTAGAACTCGACACGCTGGGCCTGGGACATCAGTGTCACTGCCCGCTGCAATTCCAGCGGATCGAGCTTCTCGCGAACCTCCATCAGGGTATGCAGGGTGGTGTCGAAGATTTTCAGGCTGTAGTCGGCGACCGAATCGTCTTCGTGGATCGCAAACTGGCCGAAACTCGCACCTGCCGCCAGGCTCTGGGCCAGCTTCAGCTTCAGGTCCTGAAAGCCGGAACAACCGATGGCACGGCAAAAACGCACGATGGTCGGTTCGCTGATGCCCACGCTGTGGGCCAGGTCAGCCATGGAGCTGTGCATCACGGCCGCAGGATCGAGCAGCACGTGGTCGGCGACCTTGAGCTCCGACTTGCGTAACAGGTGGCGAGACTGGGCGATGTGTTGCAGCAGGTTCAAGGGGCTGGACTCTTTGTTATTGGCAGGTGCCGGTGATGTAGCACGCTTGTAGTTATACTACATGAATCGGCTTTTTGCCTGCTCAATGCGTAACCGAATCCCTCGATTTCAGGTGCCCGCGCTTCATGTAGCACTCATGGCGCCTGTCCAGGTGCGCCGAGTGCGCGTTTAAATGGACAAAAGCGCCTTACGTATCCTCGTCAGCTTGCGGCTTGCGTGTGCAGTAAACCCGCCAATGTCTCGGCCTCAACCGGGCGACTGATCAAATAGCCCTGTACTTCATCGCAGCGCTCGGCTTTCAAAAACTCAAGCTGTTCTCCCCGCTCCACCCCTTCCGCCACGACCTTCAGAGACAGGCCATGAGCCATGGCAATGATCGCCCGGGTGATCGCCGCATCCTCGGCGCCCTCACCCAAGCCACGGATAAACGCCTGATCAATCTTCACGTAATCCACCGGGATCCGCTTGAGATAGCTCAGGGATGAGTAGCCAGTGCCAAAATCATCAATGGCCAGTTTCACCCCGAGATCACGCAATTGCTGGAAGGTTGCGATGATGTGCTCGACGCTGTCCAGCAACTGGCTTTCGGTGAGTTCCAGCTCCAGGAGATGCGGTGCCAGCCCGGTTTCTTCCAGCACCTGTCGCACCAGGCTGACCAATTTGCCCTGGCGCAATTGATGCACCGACAAGTTGACCGACACTCGAATCGCTTCAAGCCCCTGCCGCTGCCACTCACAGGCTTGCCAGCAGGCCTGACGCAGCACGAACTCACCGATCGGGCCGATCAATCCGGTTTCTTCAGCCAGGCCGATGAAATCCCCCGGCGGCACACGGCCCATGGTCGGATGATCCCAACGCACCAAGGCTTCAGCGGCATTCAACCTGCCCGTAGCAAGGCACAGTTTCGGTTGGTAAAACACCTTCAGTTGTTTGTCTTCGATGGCTTTGCGCAAGTGGTTTTCCAGCTGTAAACGCTCCAGCGTGCTGGCTTGCAAACTGTCGGTATAAAACTGGAAATTATCACCACCCAGGTGTTTGGCGTGCTGCATGGCCATGTTCGACTGACTGACCAATGCAGAAATTTCCCGGGCGCTGTCCGGCAACAAGCTGATGCCCATCGACACGCTGACCACCAGTTCATGCCCCTCAATGGTCACCGGCAAACGCAACTTGCTCGCCAGGCGAGTCGCCACCCGGGCCAGGCTCGAAAGGTTGCCGTAAGCGTTGAACAGCACGGCAAACTCATCACCGGAAAGGCGCGCGATGGTGTCTGCTTCAGGCAATGCATTCACCAGCCGCCGGGCCATTTTCTGCAGCAACTGATCGGCGACTTCATGCCCGAGGCTGTCGTTGAGTTGCTTGAACCGATCGAGATTGATGTGCAGCAATGCCAGGCTGCGATAACCGCCCTGTCGCACTCGTTGATGAGCCTCGCTGAGTCGTTCGCGAAACATCGCGCGGTTGGCCAGACCGGTCAGTTCGTCGTAGTGGGTCAGATAGCGCATGCGCTCTTCGGATTCTCGACGGGCTGAGAGATCGGCGAAAAAGCCCACAATATGGCTGACATTTCCCCGAGTATCGCGCACAGCATTCAGTTGCAGCCATTGCGGATACATCTCGCCGCTCTTGCGGGTTTCCACCAATTCGCCTTGCCAGCTGCCTTGCTGTTCCAGCGCCTGATGTATTGCGGCGTAATGCCGACGCGCATCGCGACTGCATGGCAGTTCAATGACATTACGTCCGATCATGTCTTCGATGTCATAGCCGGTCACCCGACTAAAGGCTTGATTGATCGCGATCAGGGCGTAGTTCGGATCGAAAATCACGATCCCTTCGCTGGCCGCCTCGAACACGGTCGCTGCCAGTTGCTGCTGCTCTTCCAGGCCTTTGCTGACGCTGATGTCGCGGCGAGTGCCGACCATGCGAATCACCCGGCCGTTCTCGGCGCGCTCGACCGCCCGCCCGCGGTCCTCGATCCAGACCCAGTGGCCGTCGCCATGCCGCACGCGATACTCGATTTGATAGTCCTCGGTGCGGCCCTTCAAATGCTCGACCAGCGCCCGTTTCAGCGCAGGAAGATCCTCGGGGTGAAGGCGCGGCTTGAGGTGACGCAATATCGCCGTGACCTGTTCCGGCTCCAGGCCGAACAATTCCTGAATCTGCGTGTGATGGACTTCGTCGGTTTGCAGATTCCAGTCCCACAACCCCAACTCGCTGGCCTTCAATGCCAGCGCCAGACGCGCCTCACTCTTGCTCAGTGCCTGGTTGGCGGCATCCAGTTCCAGGTTGCGCTGAGCGACACGGTTTTCCAGGTCGATCTGGATTTCTCGCAATTCATCCTCGGCACGTCGACGCTGTTCAATCTCCTTGGCCAACTTCTGATTGAGCTGATCACTGCAGCTTTGTGCCTGCTGCAGATGCTCGATCAGCGCCTGATTCTGAAAGCGCCGCATCAAGCCCCGATCGATCAATCGATTGACTTGCCAGGCAACCACGCTCAATGCACCGAGCAGGATCAGCCCGAACCAGCCCCAACCTTGCTGCTGTTCGTCAGCCCCCCAAAACATATAGGCGATGGCCGGCAACAGGCAGGGCAAGGTAAATGACAGAAAGGCCGGCAAACTGACCGCATAAGCAACACTGGCCGAGAGCGCTGCGGCACCGATGAGGCCGAAGACCCAGGCTTGCTGAATGAAGTTATCGGCGGGAACCAGGGCGATGCCGGCACCAGCCAGGGTCAGACCGGTGAGGCCGGAGCCCAGCAAAAACATCCGTCGCCAAATGGGATGGGCCTGACGATTGGGAATGGCCGAATCGAAGGCTGCGACCTGAATCACCCGCAACGCCACCAATGACAATAACCACACCAGCCAGACACTGACCAGGAAATAGCGCTGCGGACTCCAGAGCAAACCGGCGCAGACCAGGCCATTGATCAGCATGAACAACGTGGGCAACAGCGAGCCCTGATACAACAGGCGCGTGCGTTCGACCGCCATTTCCATGGCGTACTGTTTACGGATGACCCTGGGCTCCACAATGGGGCCCGACAGGTCGAAGCTGAGGGTCATAGGCGATGTTCTTGTTCTTATAATGATGAGCATGGGCCCGAAACTGCTCGGAGCATACACAAGCAATTGCCCGGACCAAACTGCTGCAGATCAATAAATGGCCAAATTTTTTCAGCCGCCGATCCCCCTGAAAACGCTACGGACACGCCCCGCCAACGCCTGCAGCCAATGACCGACCGGTCGTCCTTCACTTAACTTTCATCGGCTAAAGCAAAGTGGAGTTTGCCCGGTGTGTCGCCGCCCCCTAGAATGCCCCGATGCGCGATGATCTCTCCCTTCTGCTGAACTCCCTCAACGATGCCCAACGCCAGGCTGTAGCAGCCCCCGTGGGTCGTCAGTTGGTCCTGGCCGGTGCTGGTTCCGGTAAAACCCGAGTGCTGGTGCACCGTATCGCCTGGCTGATCCAGGTCGAAAACGCCTCGCCCCACTCCATCCTGTCGGTGACCTTCACCAACAAGGCCGCTGCCGAGATGCGCCAGCGCATCGAACAGCTGATGGGTATCAACCCGGCCGGCATGTGGGTCGGCACCTTCCACGGCCTGGCGCACCGCTTGCTGCGGGCGCACTGGCAGGAAGCGGGCTTAAGCCAGACGTTCCAGATTCTCGACAGCGACGACCAGCAACGGCTGGTCAAGCGGGTGATCCGCGAGCTCGGCCTGGACGAACAGCGTTGGCCGGCCCGTCAGGCCCAGTGGTTCATCAACGGGCAGAAAGACGAAGGCCTGCGTCCGCAACACATTCAAGCCAGCGGCGACCTGTTCCTGGCGACCATGCGCGGCATTTATGAAGCCTACGAGGCCGCTTGCCTGCGCGCAGGCGTTATCGACTTCTCCGAGTTGCTGCTGCGTGCTCTCGATCTGTGGCGGGACCATCCGGGGCTGCTGGCGCACTATCAGAAGCGCTTCCGGCACATTCTGGTGGACGAGTTCCAGGACACCAACGCCGTGCAATACGCCTGGTTGCGCCTGCTGGCCAAGGGTGGCGACAGCCTGATGGTGGTGGGCGACGATGACCAGTCGATCTACGGCTGGCGCGGCGCGAAAATCGAGAACATCTACCAGTACTCCGAAGACTTCCCGGACGCCGAAACCATTCGCCTGGAGCAAAACTATCGCTCCACCGCCGGCATCCTGAAGGCTGCCAACGCCTTGATCGCCAATAACACCGGGCGCTTGGGCAAAGAGCTATGGACAGACGGCGGCGACGGCGAAGCGATCAACCTGTACGCCGCCTTCAACGAACACGACGAAGCACGCTACGTTGTCGAAACCATCGAAAGTGCGCTGAAAACCGGCTTGTCTCGCAGCGATATCGCGATTCTGTACCGCTCCAACGCCCAATCGCGGGTTCTGGAAGAAGCCTTGCTGCGCGAGCGCATTCCCTATCGCATCTATGGCGGCCAGCGCTTCTTCGAACGCGCCGAAATCAAGAACGCCATGGCCTACATGCGCTTGCTCGAAGGCCGTGGCAACGATGCGGCTCTGGAGCGGGTCATTAACGTGCCGGCCCGTGGCATCGGCGAGAAAACCGTCGAAGCGATCCGCGACCATGCGCGCCACAGCGATGTGTCGATGTGGGAAGCGATGCGCCAACTGGTGGCCAACAAAGGCCTGACCGGTCGCGCGGCCGGTGCCCTTGGCGCGTTTATCGAGCTGATCGAGAACCTCGCCGCCAAGTGCATGGAAATGCCGCTGCACCTGATGACCCAGACCGTCATCGAGCAGTCGGGGTTGATCGCCTATCACGAAGCGGAAAAAGGCGAGAAAGGCCAGGCCCGGGTGGAAAACCTCGAGGAACTGGTCAGCGCCGCGCGCAACTTCGAAAACAGCGAAGAAGACGAAGACCTGACGCCATTGGCGGCGTTCCTCGGTCACGCGTCACTGGAGGCCGGCGATACGCAGGCCGACGAGCACGAAGACAGCATTCAACTGATGACCCTGCACAGCGCCAAGGGCCTGGAATTCCCTTACGTGTTCCTGGTGGGCATGGAGGAAGGCCTGTTCCCGCACAAGATGAGCCTGGAAGAACCCGGCCGCCTTGAGGAAGAGCGTCGTCTGGCCTACGTCGGCATCACCCGGGCCATGCAGAACCTGGTGATGACCTATGCTGAAACCCGGCGCCTTTATGGCAGCGAGACCTACAACAAGGTGTCGCGCTTCGTACGCGAAGTTCCGAAAGGCCTGATTCAGGAGGTGCGGTTGTCCAACAGCGTCAGCCGTCCGTTCGGTGGCAACCAGTCGATGAGTGGCAGCAACCTGTTCAGCGGCAGCGAGATTCCGGAAACCGGCTTCAGTCTGGGTCAGACTGTGCGCCATTCGATCTTCGGTGACGGCGTGATCCTCAACTTCGAGGGCGCCGGTGCACAGGCCCGGGTGCAGGTGAACTTCAGCGAAGGCAGCAAGTGGCTGATGCTGGGTTACGCCAAGCTGGAAGCGATCTAGCTTTTCTGTGGGAGCAAGCTCGCTCCCACAGGTTGTAGACAGGCTCCAGGCCGATATCTGAATTTAAAGGTGCGATGAGATGGGCTCAGGCTTTTTTTCTTCCTGGACATTCTGGGCCCTGTTATCGGCGGCATTCGCGGCGATGACCGCCATTTTCGCGAAAGTTGGCATCGAAAACGTCAATTCCGACTTCGCCACCCTGCTACGTACGATAGTGGTATTGGTCAGCCTGGCCTTGATTTTGTACGCCACGGGCCAATATCAGTCATTGGGATCGATCTCTGCAAAGAGCTACCTGTTCCTGCTGTTGTCCGGTCTGGCTACTGGTGCGTCGTGGATCTGCTATTTCCGCGCACTCAAGGTCGGTCCGGCGTCACTGGTTGCCCCGGTGGACAAACTCAGCGTGGTGCTGGTGGCCGTTCTTGGCGTAGTCCTGCTGGGTGAAAAACTCGACCTGCGTCAATGGGGCGGAATCGGTCTGATCACGGCCGGAGTCGTCATGCTGGCATTACGTCGCTAGGCGACCGTCCTACAAAACTTATCCACTCATCTGACATATCAAAGTCAAAAGGCCCTATTGCGCTGACTGAAGCTGAATGAAACCTGTCAGGCAAAAGCCCGAAACACTCTGCCGCTAGCCAGTAACACTTCAGCTGTGCAACATGGCGCGCGTGCCTTCCACAAATGGGAATTCCCTTTATGAAACGTTTTCTTAGCATCGCCATGGCGTTGTGCATCGGCCTGACGATGAGTCTCGACGTCAATGCCGCCAAGCGCTTCGGTGGTGGCAAAAGCGCCGGCGCTGCGCCGACACACCAGACCAGCCAGATGGCTCCTTCTTCTCCAGGCATGGGCGGCGCTGCGGCGACCGCTGGTGCTGCCGGCGCCGCTGGCGCCGCCGCCAAGGCCGGTGGCGCCTCGCGCTGGCTCGGCCCTCTGGCCGGTATCGCGGCCGGTGGCCTGCTGGCCTCCATGTTCATGGGTGACGGCTTCCAGGGCATGCAGATCTTCGACATCCTGATCATGGCGGTTATCGCGTTCCTGGTCTTCCGCTTCATCGCCGCCCGTCGTCGCAAGCAGCAGGAGCATTACGCTCCGGCCGGTCATGCGCCGATGCAGCGTGAAGCGTTCGAACAAAAGCCTGCCGGCGGTTCGATCTTCGGTGGTTCGGCTGCGCCTGTTGCCGCTCGTCCAGTGATCAATGCTCCAGCCTGGTTCAACGAAAGAAACTTCGTCGAAGCGGCTCGCAATCACTTCCAGTCCCTGCAACAGCACTGGGACGCCAACGAAATGGACAAGATCGCCGAGTTCGTGACCCCGCAAATGCTGGAATTCCTCAAGCGTGAGCGTGCTGACCTGGGTGACGGTTTCCAGTCCACCTACATTGATAACCTCAATGTACAACTGGACGGCGTGGACGATCGCGCCGACAAGACCATCGCTACCCTGACCTTCACTGGCGTGTCGAAAACCTCGCGTTTCGACCAGGGCGAAGTCTTCAGCGAAAGCTGGAACATGGAACGTGCACAGGGCGAAAACCAGCCTTGGCTGGTGGCTGGTATCCGCCAGAACGGCTGATCCCGCGTAGAACTTCACTTGCTGTAAAAAAAACCCCGGCTCAGGCCGGGGTTTTCTATTTCGCGGTTGCATCTATAGCGAGCTACTGTATAAACCGCCCCATATAAACCGCGCCATACAAGCAAGAGGATCCCGGACGTGGAAGAAATCATCGAACAACTGCGTGAAGCCAACGAACCGGTACCGGTCCCCTTGGAATTGCCTGACGAAGACCTGCTGGTCGAAATCGAAGAACAACTGTTCATCGACATTCCGTTCGTCTTCAGAGAGTTTCTGCTGACCGTCAGCGACGTGGTCTACGGCAGCCTGGAACCGGTCACCGTGACCGACCCGCAATCCCACACCTACCTGCCCGACGTTGCCGCCAACGCCTGGGACGCCGGCGTCGATCGCAGCCTGATCCCGATCTGCCAGGACGGTGATGACTACTATTGCGTCGAAGAAGACGGCACCGTGGTGCTTTGGCAAGCCGAAGAAGAGCTGATCGCCGAAGAAACCTGGGAATCGGTGTGGCACTGGGCACGGGACGTCTGGCTGGAAAGCTGACCCAGTCAACGCCGCAGGGTGGTCAATGCCCGGACGACTCTTTGTGATTGTCGAGGGTTTCCAGCAACGCCACCTGCATCCGCGTATGCACACGAATGAACCAGCGCCACAGCAGCGCCGCTACGGCGGCCGCGACCACGGCGATCAGCACCAGCAACTTGTTGGTCGGCAGAATACTGGCCGACAAGGCTGCCAGCAGTAAAAAGATCACCAGCAACGACAGAATCGGGATCACTTCGGCGATCACCCGGCGCACTCGCTGCGTGTGGCGCCCGGCCATCTCCGGCTTCACGCCCATTTCCGCCAGCAACATCGACAGTGCCTTTAGCTTGCGGTACGCCGCAATCAAAAACGGCAGCGATAACAGCAGCGCCCCACCCCAGATCAACGCCTTTTGCCAGCTTGGATCGCTGATCCAGCCTTGCAGGTAAGCTGACATACGTTCGGCGAAGTATGCCCCCGAGAAGAAGATCGCGATCACGAGCGCCAGATTGACTCCCACCTGCAGCAAAATCCGCCGAATCATGGATGCCAGTAACGCCCTCTCACCCTGAGGCTGGATGCTGCGCAGCCATTCGCCGTACATCCCCAACACTCGTCCCAGGCGTTCTGGCATGACACCGACGAGCTTGATCGACAATGGATCAGCCGCACGGATCAGATAGGGCGTCAGTAAGGTCGTGATCACCGAAACCGCCACAGCCACGGGGTATAAAAAGTTACTGGTGACCTGCAGCGTCATGCCCAGTGCCGCAATGATGAAAGAGAATTCGCCAATCTGTGAAAGACCCATCCCGACTCGCAGTGAGGTGCGTCCGTCATTGCCGGCGATAAATGCACCAAGGCCGCAGGACAACATCTTGCCGAGCACCACGGCTACGGTGATTACGGCGATTGGCCAAGCGTATTGAAGCAGGATCGCCGGATCGAGCATCAACCCGATGGCCACGAAGAAAATCGCACTGAAAAGATCACGAACCGGTTCAATCAAGCGTTCAATTTTCGGCAGTTGCCGGGATTCAGCCATGATTGCGCCGATCAGGAACGCCCCGAGGACCATGCTGTATTCAAGCTTGACCACCAGCAGGCAGAAGCCGAAACACAGGCCCAGCACGGTAATCAGTAGCATTTCGTTGCTGTCGAATCTGGCCACGTAGGCCAGCAACCGCGGCACCATCAGAATACCGATGACCAATGCGACGATCATGAACAGCGACAGCTTGCCGACTGTAGAAAACACTTCGCCGGAGCTGACCGTACCGCTGACAGCGATACTGGATAACAGCGCGATGATGCCAATGCCCAGGATGTCTTCGACGATCAGCACCCCGAATATCAACTGGGCAAACCGCTCGTTTTTCAACTTCAGGTCGTTGAGCGCCTTGACGATGATGGTGGTCGAGGAAATCGCCAGGATCGCGCCGAGGAACAGTGAGTCCATGGTGTTCCAGTCGAACCAGCGACCGATTTCGTAGCCGATCCAGATCATCAGCACGATTTCCAGGAATGCCGCGATGAATGCCGTGGCACCGACCTTGAACAACTTGCGCAGGCTGAATTCCAGGCCCAGGCAGAACATCAGGAATATCACCCCGAGTTCGGCCAGGGTCTTGATGGTTTCTTCGTCATGGATCAGGCCGAATGGCGGGGTGTGCGGGCCAATGATGAAACCGGCGACGATGTATCCCAGCACCACCGGTTGTTTCAGGCGATGGAAGACCACGGTGACCACTCCTGCGATCAACATGATCACTGCCAGATCCTGAATGAAACTGATGGCATGCATGGCGTGAGACTCCCTGGATGGCATTGCTCGATCCCCGTCCGCAGGAAAAGTCTGATCGAGCAGAACAAAAATCGGAATTGCACGTAGGAAATGCCCTTAAGTCAGGGCTTTTTGCAGGGTAACACCGCGACTTCTGGCAGAAAGGCGGTGCAATATATGGAAACAGATCGATCCGGCGTGACGGCGACTCCGCACCCGGCGTCCCGATAACTGTTGGTTTGAAAAAACCGCCGAGGCACCCGCAGAGGTGCATCCCTCAAACCTGGCCTTGACCCGTGAGAATGCTATGGAACCCGGAAACGCCCAGCTGTCGATGACGGTATTGATGACCCCCGACATGGCCAACTTCTCTGGCAATGTTCACGGCGGCACCCTGCTCAAATACCTCGACGAAGTGGCCTACGCCTGCGCCAGCCGTTATGCCGGCCGCTATGTGGTGACCCTGTCGGTGGATCAGGTCATTTTCCGTGAGCCGATCCATGTCGGCGAACTGGTGACCTTTCTCGCCTCGGTCAACTACACCGGCAACACCTCCATGGAGGTGGGAATCAAAGTGGTGACCGAGAACATCCGCGAACGCTCGGTGCGTCACACCAACAGTTGCTTCTTCACCATGGTCGCGGTGGATGACCAGCGTAAACCTGCCTCCGTACCACCGTTGCAACCGGATAACAGCGAGAGCAAGCGCCGCTTCATCCAGGCTCAGCAGCGCCGGCAGATTCGTCAGGAGCTGGAAAAGCGTTATCAGGAGATCAAGGGCGACGCCTAAGGCGGGTCGCTCTTGCGTGATCTTCGGACCGCTATCGCGAGCAAGCTCGCTCCCACAGGTACAGCATTAACCCTGTGGGAGCGAGCTTGCTCGCGATGGGGGCAGCGCCGAATCAAAGGCTGATCGACGTCGCCTCGAACCTCACCCGCGGATGGGCAATCCGGTCCTGAGCCCGAACCAGTTCCAACTCGTAGCTGGCACACGCCTGGGTTTCCAGCAGCACTTCATGCACCGCCGATGCCGTGAACTCGAACGCGGCCACCAGGCTGTCGCCCAACAGCACACGCGCCAGGAACAGACCAGACGTCAGATCGCCCACGCCCACCGGCTGACGCGGGAACGCCAGCAACGGGCGCTGCAAATGCCAGCTGCCTTCGGCCGTCACCAGCAGCATCTCGAAGACCTCTGCCGATTTGCCTGGGTAGTCCAGATGCTTGACCAGCACCGCTTTCGGGCCGCGCACCAGTAATGCACGCGCCATGGCCAGGCAATCGAACAGCGATTGCGGCTTGCGCCCGGAGAAGCTGTCCAGCTCCAACTGGTTCGGGCACATGAAGTCCGCCACGGCGGCGGCCTCTTCCAACAGGAAATCACTGACCTCCGCCGGAACACTGCAGCCCTTCTCCGGATGCCCCATGACCGGGTCACACAGGTACAGCGCCTTGGGATTCATCGACTTGATCCGCGCCACCCCTGTCAGGATCGCCCGGCCCTGGGCCGCACTGCCGAGGTAACCGGAGAGCACCGCATCGCAGTTGCCCAACTCGCCAATCGCCGCGATGCCTTCGACCAGGTCCGGGATCTGGTGCGGCGCCAGCACTTCACCGGCCCACTGACCGTACTGGGTGTGATTGGAGAACTGCACGGTGTTGAGCGGCCAGACATTCACCCCGACCCGTTGCATCGGGAAAACCGCGGCACTGTTGCCGGCGTGACCGAATACCACGTGGGACTGGATAGCGAGCAAATGCGGAGTACGTTTCATGCGGTGGATTTCCGTAAAACGATTGAAATTCTAGCCGCGCAGTATGCGACTAAACGCAGCCTGTACGACAGACCAGCGACGCAGTTAAGCTGACACTATCTTGTTGGAGCACCCTGTTGATGCTGACCCTTGGAAATATATTCGTGCTGATGCTGTTCGCCACTGCCGGCGCATGGCTATGGCACAACCACGGCTTGCGCGAGCGCGCGCTGGAGCGGGTGAAGCAGCATTGCGGCAAACTCGGGATCGAATTGCTTGACGGCAACGTGGCCTTGAAAAGAATCGCGTTCATCAGGGATGCCAGTGGTCGCCGACGCCTGGCCCGTGTGTATAACTTCGAATTCACCGTGACGGGCGAAACCCGCCACAACGGCACCATCACCCAGTTCGGTGCTCACAGCGCACAGATTGAGCTGGCACCCTACCCGGTCCCGTTCGACGAAACCGAACCAGTGGTCGAAGTGGCGAAACCTCGCGCGGAAGTGATCGAGCTGAGCCAGTGGCGTCAGGACCATACCAAGTGGCGGCCTTGAGCCGTTAACCCGATCCGGATCGGCACGCTGCCAGCTCACGCTGCAGTCGTTCTGCATTCTGCGCTTCACTGAAAATCAGCTCGATACGCGAATCCTGCCGCCATTCACTGGGCCGCCAGTCCAGCACCGAGTTATCCACCGCGTTCGCCGAGACCCACCTGTGCGAGCTGTGGATAACCAGCTTCGCCCGCCTCCATCCAAGACTTTCAAGCCACCGGCTCACCAGAGCGACATCAAATACCTGGCTTGGGTGCCAACGCCATCCGATGCTCCAGCCACCGTCCTGTTCCTGACTCAAGCAAATGGGCAACGCGGGATCGCTCCAGACCGCCGGCAACTGCGCCAATCCCTTGGGTACGACGAAGTTATTCACACCTGCCAGTGCTTTGGTATTCAGCCCCGGCAACTCGCTTAAGGGTAAAGCCGCCTGTTGCGTCCAGCACAGGGGGAGCGGCGGCAATTGTCCGGCGATTCGCTGGCGGCTTTCTTCTTCGAGACCTTCAGACTTGTTCAACAGCAGTAGCCCCGCATGGCCCAGCGCTTGCTGTTGCGCATCCGGCAATGGCTTGCCTGCGGCGAGCGCCTGGGCGTCCAGCACCAGCACACAAGGCTGAACAGCCAACACGCCTTGCCACGGCGCTTCACTCAATTGCCTGAGCAACTGCGCCGGATGCCCCAGCCCTGAGGGTTCGATGAATAGCCGATCCGGTTGTGCCTTGCGCAACAAACGCCCAAGACCAATCTGAAACGGCGCACCGTTGACGCAACACAAGCAGCCCCCGGCCACTTCCCCCAGTGCGATACCATCGGCGTCCTGGGTCAGTAGCGCAGCGTCGAGACCGATCTGGCCAAACTCATTGATCAACACCGCCCAGCGCTCGCCAGCCGGGCGCTGGGCCAGCAAGTGCTTGATCAGGCTGGTCTTGCCGGCGCCCAACGGTCCGGCAATGACATGAGTGGGGATATTCTGCAGCATGGTTGATGATTTCTGAGGAGGTGGTGGATGCGGTTGATTGGCTTGTCGTTGCTCCTGGCACTCGTTTCAGGCGAGGTGCTGGCCCAGGCTTGTGTGGTTCACAGCCAGGGCGAGCGGCTTGATGTCCAGGTTTGCCAGCAGAACCGCAACATCCCGCCAAAGCTCTTTGCCGACGGCTTCTGCCAGCCGAACCTGGCGGGGCAGAAAGTCGAGGTGCAGTATGTCGATCAATGCCCCGGCGGCGCATTTGGTATCTGCAGCAACGCCCAAGTCGCCAATATGCCCTACCGCCAGGATATTCACTATTACGGCGTTGCCACCGACGCGGCATATTTGCAGCCGTACTGCGAGGCCCAGAGCCAGGGCACCTGGCTCAAGCCCTGAAGCGCCAGTAGAGGATCAGGCGGCCTCTTCGTACCAAGGGCCGAATGGATCGGGCAGCAAACGCCAGCCCTCTACGCCCAGCGCCATTTCCTCTTCGGTCAGCAGGCAGGCGTCCAGTTCGGCCGTGAGCTGCGTGAAGTCGATGTTCTGGCCGATGAACACCAGTTCCTGACGACAGTCCCCGCTGTCGGCAGTCCAGTTTTTCATGATCCCGGCGGTACTTTCTGCGTCCTGCGGCCACTGGTTTTTCGGTACGAAACGCCACCAGCGCCCGGCAAAACCATAGCGCATCAAACCACCGGCCTGGGACCAGCTGCCAGCGTCCATTTGCTTGCTCGCCAGCCAGAAAAAGCCCTTGGAGCGCAGCAGTTTGCCGTTGTCCCAGGGACCGTCGATGAAGTTGAAGAAACGCTGTGGATGGAACGGCCGGCGAGCCCGGTAAGCACTGGAAGCGATACCGTACTCTTCGGTTTCCGGCACATGTTCACCGCGCAGCTCCTGCAACCATCCCGGTGCCTGGGCAGCCTTTTCGAAGTCAAAACGACCGGTGTTGAGAATCTTGTTCAAGGGGATTTCGCCCATCGACATCGGAATGATTTCCGCCCGGACGTTGAGCCGTTCAAGAATGGCGATCAATTCTTCGCGCTGGTGGCTGCTGATCAAGTCGATCTTGCTGAGCAAAATCACATCGGCGAACTCGACCTGCTCAATCAACAGATCGGTAATCGAACGCTCGTCTTCCTCCCCTAGGGTTTCTCCTCGGGAAGCCAGGCTTTCGGCAGCCTGGTAGTCGAGCAGGAAGTTCATGCCATCGACCACCGTGACCATGGTGTCGAGACGTGCGATGTCGTTGAGGCTCTGGCCGTTTTCATCGCGGAAGGTGAAGGTTTCCGCCACAGGCAGCGGTTCGGAAATCCCGGTGGACTCGATCAGCAGATAGTCGAAGCGACCCTCCCTGGCGAGTTGACTCACCTCCTCCAGCAAGTCTTCACGTAACGTACAGCAAATACACCCGTTACTCATCTCCACCAACCGTTCTTCGGCTCGGTTCAGGCTGACATCGCGCTGGACTTCGGTGCCATCGACGTTAATTTCGCTCATATCGTTGACGATGACTGCCACTCGCAATCCATCGCGATTACGTAGTATGTAATTAAGAAGTGTACTTTTTCCGGCGCCTAAAAAGCCGGAGAGAACGGTCACGGGGAGTCGATTGGACATCTGCATATTCCTCACAGGGTGCCCGGTCGCTGCGTCGGGCTTACACAATGTTATACTGTAACAACAACAATATGCCATCCCCTCTTGCCCGGTAGGGCAAAGGACACGATGCTGTACGCGTTCCTTCCATGAGAAGCCCTATGCACAACGTCCTGAAACCTGCACTGATCATGCTTTCCCTGCTGGTGGCTGCCGACGCGATGGCCCAGATCCCGAGCCTGGCCAAGTGCACCCGTAGCGCCAACCTGTTGGCCTGCGTGGATGCGGATGGCAACGCCTACAGCGTCAATACCGCCGGAAGCACCATCTATCTGCGGGGTTTCGAAACGGCCGGAAAACGCTATTGGGCGCAGACCAACAGCCGCTACGGCCAGTTTGTATTTTTCACCGGTATCGCTTCCGATGGCGAGGCCTGGGTTGGCTACAACCAGCGCGTCGGCTGGACCACAATCAACCGGTTTTCCAGCTCCGGCGGCAGCAGCGCCAGGTTCACTTGCAGCCGGATCGCTGGCTGTTAAACCTCTTTGTTTTTCTGTTGATGGCGTGAAATCAGGCTGAGCATGTGGCGGTTGCGCATGATGAAAGTCCGCTCATGAAAAAGGCATCGCCGACTTAGTTGTTATGATATAACATTTTAAGTCAACTCTCTCGATGGACCTGCTCATGAATGCGCTGACTCTGCCGGATATCGCCGCGCAGGCCTCACGCCAAGCCCTGCCACTGGAGTGGGTGGGCATGTGCGGCATTGCTCTACCTGTTTTGTTTGATGGCCAACGATTGAATGCAAAGGTCGATGCCGGCGTGAGTCTCGACGATGGCAACGCGCGCGGCATTCACATGTCACGGCTCTATCTGGCGCTTGAATTGCTGGAGCAGGAAAACCTTTCTCCGGCTTTATTGAGGAGGGTTCTGCAGCGTTTTCTTGAGAGCCATGAAGGGCTTTCCAACAGTGCTCACTTAGCCATTCACGCCGATTTATTGCTGAAAAGGCCGGCGCTGATCAGTCCATTGTCTGGCTGGAAAAGCTATCCGGTGAACATCGAAGCACGTTTGAAAAACGCAATGTTCCACGTGGAACTAAAAGTCGATGTGTCTTATTCCTCAACCTGCCCGTGTTCCGCGGCCCTTTCTCGACAGCTAATTCAGCAGCACTTCGTCGACGATTTCGCCAACAAGGCACTGCAACACGCCGACGTTTTAGCGTGGCTCGGCTCCACGAACGGCATCGTCGCCACACCTCACAGCCAACGCAGCAGCGCAAAGTTGCGCGTACGGTTGGCTGATTTTTTGGACGATCTGCCTCTGATCGCCGTCATCAACGACGCCGAAGCCGCACTCGGCACCGCCGTTCAAACAGCGGTAAAACGCGCCGACGAACAAGCCTTCGCCCTGGCCAATGGTCAGAACCTGATGTTCTGCGAGGACGCCGCACGCCGTTTGAATCTGGCCCTGAAACGCTCCACAGGCATCAATGCCTTCCACATTCGTGTCACCCACGCCGAAAGCCTGCACGCCCATGACGCCGTAGCCGAAAGCCGTTTCAACTGGGAGGTCGCATGATTGGTTGCCAGGCCTTGCGCTGGGGCGCACCGGGGCAGCCACTCACGCCAGCGCTGGACTTCGAACTGTCGAAGGGCAGCCTGACCGCCATCATCGGCGCGAACGGTTCCGGGAAAAGCAGCCTGTTGAAGGTCATCGCCGGCTTGCAAAAACCGTTGGCCGGAAAGGTGCGACTGAGTGTTCCAATCAAGGGCGGTGTGTCGTTCCTGCCCCAGCAACAACACCTGGACAGGCAATTTCCGATCAGCCTTCAGGCATTGGTCGCCGCCGGTTTCTGGGGCAACAAAAAGTCGCCGGAGATCCGCAGCCAACGACTGAAAACCGTCCTCGAAAATTGGTGCCTGAACGGTCTGGAAGATCGACCCTTGATGGCCCTCTCCGGCGGCGAATTGCAACGCGCCCTGCTCGCCCGATTGAGCCTGACCGACGCACCCGTACTGTTGCTCGATGAACCCCACGCGGCCCTCGATGAACTCGGCCAGGTATTGCTCTGGAAGCACATACACGATTGGCACCTCGAAGGCCGGACACTGGTGATCGTATGCCATGACCTGGCCGCCGTCCGCGAGCACATCCCATGCACGTTGCTGATCAAAAGCAGCGGTTGTGCATTCGGCCCGAGCACCGAACTGATCCGCCAACTACCACAGGCACAGGTGGCCTGATGATCGCTACCGCGCATCTCTGGCAACCGTTCCACGAGTTCGTGTTCATGCGTCGGGCGCTGCTCGGCGGCTTGCTCCTGGCGTGCAGTACGGCGCCCCTTGGGGTGTTTCTGATCCTCAGGCGCATGAGCCTGATCGGCGATGCCGTCGCCCACGGCATCCTTCCCGGTGCGGCGCTGGGTTTCTGGTTTGCCGGGTTGAGCCTCCCGGCGTTGACCATAGGCGGTCTCGGCGCCGGCCTGAGCATGGCTGGCCTCGCGGCCTGGATTACGCGACGCACCGGCCTGCGAGAGGACGCCAGCCTCGCGGCGATTTACCCGATATCCCTGGCCGGTGGCGTGCTGATTCTCGGCATCGCCGGCAAACGCCTGGACCTGTTGCACCTGCTGTTTGGCTCGGCTTTGGCTGTCGACGGTCCGACCTTGACCGGCATGCTTTGGGTCTCGGGCCTGAGCCTGATTGCCATGACACTGATCTACAAACCACTGCTGCTCGACACCCTCGACCCGCTTTTTCTGCAAACCGTCAGCCGACTCGGCCCATTGGCCCACGGCGTGTTCCTGACGCTGGTGGTGTTGAATCTGGTCATCGGCTTCCAGGCGATCGGTGCGTTGATGGTAGTCGGCCTGATGATGTTGCCTGCCGCCGCGGCACGCTTCTGGAGCCGCCGCCTGCCGGTGCTGATCGTCGTCGCCGCGTTGCTCGGCAGCCTCTCGGTGTGGATGGGTTTATTGATCTCGTTCTATTACTCACTGCCCAGTGGCCCGGCAATCGTGCTGGTGGCCGGCGGCGGGTATCTGTTGTCCGTGGTGTTCGGGCCGGTGCACGGCTTGCTGCGCCGCCCACCTTTGCTCACATCCCAATGAGGTGTTACCCGATGCGCGCTTTACTCGTGTTGTTCAGCTTGATGGTGTCGATGTCGCTGTCTGCCGCCGAAAAACTTCAGGTGGTCACCAGCTTCAGCATCCTTGCCGACATGACCCGACAGATCGGCAAGGATCATATCCAGATCACCAACATGGTCGGCCCGGACGCGGATGCCCATACCTACGAGCCGACACCGGACGACGCTAAAGCACTGCTCAAAGCCAGACTCATCATCAAGAACGGCCTGGGTTTCGAGCCCTGGCTGGATCGCCTGGTGACGAGCACAGAGACCCGGGCGCCGGTCATCAGCGCGAGCCGCGGCGTTATACCGCGTAGCCTGGATGAAGACGGCGAAACCGTTCCCGACCCGCATGCCTGGCATAACCTGGCGAACACCGAACTGTACATCGCCAACATCACCAGGGCGCTGATCGCCGCCGACCCGGCGAACACCGCCGACTATGAGCGCAACAGCCAGATGTACCTGAAACAGGTCTACGCCCTGCTCGCCGAAGCCAAGGCCAAACTCGGCTCACTGCCACCAGGCAACCGCAAGATCGTGACGTCCCATGACGCCTTCGGTTATCTCGGCCAAGCTTACGGTATCGAGTTCATGGCGCCTCAAGGTCTGTCTACCGAGCGCGAACCTTCAGCCGCCGAAGTGGCCGCACTGATTACCCAGATTCGTCAGGCCAAGGTCAAGGCGGTGTTCATGGAAAATATCAAGGACGCCCGCCTGCTCAAGCAAATCGCAGATGAAAGCGGCGCGCAGATCGGCGGTACGCTGTACTCCGATGCCCTCGCGGCGAGCGGTCCGGCCAGCACCTTTACCGGGATGTTCGAGTACAACCTCAACACCCTGTACAACGCGTTGAGCCAGCCATGATCCGCAGGAACCCTTCCGGAGATTTACCGCTGATTGCCTGGCACGACAAACGTCTTAATGACAACCGCCAGGGTTTTCCCCTACGGTTTATGCGATAACGCTCGTTAGAAGCACCTGAGTACGCCGACCATGATCCAGATCACCCTGCCCGACGGTTCATTGCGTGAGTACGACCAGCCGCTGTCCGTGCACGAGGTTGCCGCCAGCATCGGCCCCGAACTGGCCAGCGCGGCTGTGGCGGGCCGGGTCAATGGGGTCCTGGTGGACTGCGAATACATGATCGAGGCAAATGCCCGGGTCAGCATTGTCACCCCCCGGGAGCCGGACGGCCTGGAGATCTTGCGCCGCTCCTGTGCCTTGATGCTGGCAATGGCGGTCAAGCAACTCCACCCGCATGCGCAAATGCGTGTGGGCAAGGAATTGGGCGACGGTTTCTTTTACGAGTTTGCCGTCGAGCCACCGCTGACCGTGGCAGACCTGCCCCTCATCGAAGCGCGCATGCAATCACTGGCAGCGACCAATCACTCGATCCGTCGTCGGCCGGTGCGCGAAGCAGTGTCGCTGTACCGTCTGGGGGACACCGAGTACCAGAGCCATGGACCGCACGTCCCCACCACCAAAGTCTTGCAGGCGTTTACCCTCGACCACATCAACGGCACGTTACAACAACGGATCTACGGCACTTGCTGGTCCAGCCATCAGGAACTGCAACAGTGGAGCGTTCCACCCCACGTGGTCGTCGTGAGCATGGATGATCGCCAGGCGACTTATGCACAAGCGGTGACCGAATCCTTGCGCCAACGGGGCGTACGCGCCAGGGCCGACCTGCGTAACGAAAAAGTTCACTACAAGATTCGCCAGCACAGCCAGACCGTGCCGTACCTGGTGGTGGTGGGCGAGAAAGAACAAGCTGGGGGATTTGTCAGTGTGCGCAGCCGCACGGGGGAAGATTTTGGCCGGATGCCTGTCGAGGCGGCGTGTGAATGGTTGAGTCGGCCGGGGATTTAGGGCGGCTTGCGGACGCCCTCGCGAGCCGGCTCGCTCCCACAGAGAAAGCACAATCAATGTGGGAGCGAGCCTGCTCCGGGCGGCGATCCGACGAAGCTTTTAAGCTCTTGGCTTCACAGTACCGCAATCCTGCCCCAGCCAGACGGCGCGGGATTCGAGGCTGCCCTTCTGCTGAATGCCGGTGGCGTTGAACGTCCCGTTGACCTTGGTGGTGAACTCGCGATCACTGAGGAATGTCGCCACGCCCGCACCCTGGGCTCTCGGGCAGCTGAAACGGAATTTCCACTGATTGCCGGAGCGGTCGGTGATTTCCTGCTTGCAGCCCGACTGCGGATCGGTCAGAGGAATGTTGTCGGTCTTGACTTGCTCCGGGGTCAGGCACGCCCGGACCCCTTTACCGCCCATAGTGATGCCCTGTTTTTCCAGCTGTGCACGCTGCTCAGGGGTCATCTGGCTCTGGAGCTGACCAAGGATCAATTGCAGGTCCGGCATATTCTGTTCATCGACCTTCATGTTGCTCGTAGTCAGCTCCCACAATCCTGGTTGCAGCATTTGCGCGTGAGCCGCAACAGGAAGTGCCAAACCCAGTGCCATGGCCAAACCCAGCAGACGAACGTTCATCGAGTAACTCCTGATCAGTAGTGGCCGTTAGACGTCAGCCGCGCGCTTCGGTTCATGGGCCAATTAATTAGCGACATTCTGTACGGAACATGGTCTGTTAAGCATTGAATCTTCAGGAGCAAGGCAGCCCCCATGGATTATTTCGGACCGCATATTTTCGGTTATACCATCGCCCTGTTGCACTCGCTGGGCATGATCGCGGCCATACACGCCGTGTTGACCGTCCGTACCGCCCAAGGCTCGATCGCCTGGGCGCTGTCGCTGTTTTTCATCCCTTACTTCACGCTGATCCCGTACCTGATGTTCGGCCGCAGCACCTTCGATGGCTACATCAAGGCCCGGCGGCAGGCCAACGAAGAAATGCGCAAGGCTGTTTCCGAACTCAACTGGCGACCCTGGGTAGAAGAGGCGCTCACCGCCCGCGCTTCTTCTGCATACGCCTCACTCAGAGCGATGCCCAAGCTCGGACAGATGCCCTGCCTGGCCAACAACCAAATGCGTCTGTTGATCAACGGTCAGAACACGTTCGAGGCCATTTTCGATGCCATCAGCCAGGCGAAAGAAGCCGTGCTGATCCAGTTTTTCATCGTTCACGACGATCGCCTCGGCCAGCGCCTGCAAAACCTGCTGTTGAAGAAAGCCGCCGAAGGCGTGGCGATTTACCTGTTATATGACCGAATCGGTAGCCATTCCCTGCCCCACGGCTATGTGCAGGCCTTGCGTGATGGCGGGGTCGAGGTCAAAGCCTTCGCCACCCGCAGTGGCTGGCTCAATCGCTTTCAGGTGAACTTCCGCAACCACCGCAAGATCGTGGTGGTGGACGGCATTCTCGGCTTCGTCGGCGGGCACAACGTCGGTGACGAATACATGGGCGAGAAACCGCCCCTGGCGCCCTGGCGCGATACCCACGTACAAGTGCGCGGGCCGGTGGTGGCGTGCATGCAGGAGTCTTTCGCCGAAGACTGGTTCTGGGTGGCTCGTGTACTGCCGCCGCTGATCCTGCCCGAGGTTTATCCGGAAGACGGCGTACTGTGCCAGTTGCTCGCCAGTGGGCCGGCAGACGCCTGTGAAACCTGTTCTCTGTTCTTTGTCGAAGCGATCCATGCGGCGACGGAAAGGGTCTGGATCACCAGCCCGTATTTCATCCCCGATGAAGCCGTGTTCGCAGCATTGCGCCTGGCGGTACTGCGCGGCGTGGATGTGCGCCTGCTGTTGCCATCCCGGCCCGATCATCGAATCGTCTACGCCGCCTCAAGCCTCTACGCCTTCGAAGCGGTGCGCGCCGGTGTGCGGGTATTCCGTTACCAACCCGGGTTCCTGCATCAGAAAGTGGTATTGATCGACAGCGAAATCAGCGCCATCGGCAGTGCCAACATGGACAACCGTTCGTTCCGGCTGAATTTCGAAGTGATGTTGCTGACCGTCGACCGCGCGTTCGCCGCCGAGGTGGAAGAGATGCTCAACGATGACTTTGCCAACGCCCACGAAATCGCCAAGGAAGAAGGCCGGGAGACCCGCCGCGTCCAACAGGTCGGCATGCGGGTCGCCCGGCTTATTTCGCCGATTCTCTAGAGGTAGATATCGTCACGGGTCCATGGCAGTTCATGACTGCCATCGGCGTGGGCCTTCACTGCGAGAATCTGGTGCAGGTTGATCCAGCCCCGGGCGAACGCGTAAGCGCAACCGGCCAGATAAAGCCGCCAGATACGCAGGACCTGTTCCGGTACGAGTCTGGAGGCCGCTTCGAGGTTGTCTTCCAGGCGTTCGCTCCAGTGATCGAGCGTGCGTGCGTAGTGCAGGCGCAAGCTTTCGACGTCGACGATTTCCAGTCCGGCCTCACTGATCTCGGCAGAAATCATCGACAGATGCGGCAGCTCGCCGTTGGGGAACACATATTTCCCGATGAAATCACCGGCACCGCGTCCCACCGGACGGCCATCGGTGTATTTGGCGGTGATCCCGTGGTTCATCACCAGGCCGCCCTCTTTCACCGCGCCGAACAAGGTATTGCAGTACTCGGCCAGATTGGCATGACCAACGTGTTCGAACATACCGACGCTAACCACTTTGTCGAAACGGCCATCCTGCGGCAGATCGCGATAGTCGAGCAGTTGCAGTTCGACCAGGTCCTCCAGGCCCTCCGCTTTTACGCGCTCCCGGGCCAGGGCCAACTGCTCCTTGCTGAGGGTGATACCGAACACTCTCGCGCCAAATTCCCGCGCCGCAAAACGCGCCAATCCGCCCCACCCGCAACCCACATCCAGCAGATATTCGCCGGGCTGCAGGCGCAGCTTGCGGCACAAATGACGGAACTTGGCTTGCTGGGCTTGTTCCAGGGATTCGCTGCCGGTCTCGAAATAGGCGCAGGAATACGCCATGTCGCTGTCGAGCCACAGCTGATAGAACGCGTTGGAAAGGTCGTAGTGGTAGGAGATCGCCTTGGCGTCCGTCTCTTTGTCGTGGACGCTACGCACAGGCAGATTGTCGTAGTTTTCATCCAGCAACGCCTGGCTCCACTCATCGCAGACGCGGATCACATCGCTGATGGAGCCTTCGAGTTCCAGTTTGCCTTCGACAAATGCAGCGCCAAGGGTGTCCAGGCTGGGATGGGTAAACTGGGTGACCATCTGCGGATCCTTGACCACAATCGTGACACTGGGCGTCGGCCCCAGATTGAGTTCATGGCCATCCCAGAGTCTCAGGCGAAGCGGTAACTGCAGATTCTGTAAGGCCGGTGGAAGATGCGCGAGCATGGAGAATCTCCCTTGTTTCAGACGTCTAAACAGAGGGTAGACCATCTTTGAAAAATAGCTGGCTATCGAATTAATAGCCGTTTTCAATGATTCGCGACGCCTACAGCTGCCGCCGCGAACGCACAAAAATGATGTGCCCTCATCTTCAATGACTACGAACCGGGCGCACAGTTCTAAAAAGTTGAAGCCCCGTGATTACCCGGTTTAGAGCGTTCGCCTTCAGGTTTCGTCCTTGAGCTTGAGCAACGGCTCCTGGAACCGCAGCAAACGACCGGCATTGCCCAACACCAGCAAGGTGCTGAGGTTATGCAGCAACGCCGCAATCATCGCCCCTGCAGCGCCAAGCCAGCCGAAAGCGGCGAAGGCTACGATCGCCAGGGTCCAGCCCAATCCGATGATCACATTGACCTGCAACGTCTGGCGGCATTGACGACTCAGGCGCACGCAGGTGCCGAGGCGGCGCAGGTCACTGCCGATCAGCACGATGTCCGCCGATGCCAGGGCAATGTCCGCACCGCCCGCGCCCATGGCCACACCGACTACTCCAGCCTTGAGGGCCAGGGAGTCGTTGATGCCATCGCCGACCACCATCGGCCGGAAGCCGCTGTCGATTTCCTTGAGCACGCGGTTGAGTTTGTCTTCGGGCAAGGCTTGTGCTTCGACGTCACTGATCCCGACATCCCGGGCCAACGTCTGCGCGACGCTGTGCCGGTCACCGGTGAGCAACAACTGGCGGCCCAAACCCAGATCACGCAACTCACCCAAGGCAAACTGCGCCTCGGGTTTGACGCTGTCGGCCAGCAACAGCCAGGCAAGAAACTCCCCGTTGAGCGCCAGCCCGGCAATCGGGCCGTCGTGATCGGGAATCTCCGTTGTGCTGATGCCCAGTTGCGCGAACAACTCCGGCCGGCCAAGCGCCGCCTCACCCTGCCCGGTCATCGCCACCACACCGAGGCCCTGGCGTTCACGAATGTCGGAAAGCAGCAGGAAATGCTCCTGGGTCACCAACCCCGCGAGCGCACGGCTGACCGGGTGACTGCTGGCCGAGCCGAGGCTGGCGGCGAGCTTCATGACATGGCTGCGATCCTCAAGCGGACTGTCGATGGATTGCAGGCGCAAGGTGCCGAATGTCAGCGTCCCGGTTTTGTCGACTACCAGCGAGGTCAGGTCCGCCAACTCTTCAAGGAACGCAGAACTGCGGATCAGAATCCCGTGGCGTGCTGCTACCGCCACCCCGGCAATAGCCGTCGCCGGTGCCGACAACACCAGCGCACAAGGACAGGCCGCCACCAACACCGCGAGCATCGCTTGAGCGTTGTTGGTGATGAACCAGGTCACCGCCGCCAACAGCAACACCAGCACCATATAGCTGCCCGCGTAACGCTCCAGCAAACGAGTGATCGGCGGTTTCGAGCGCTCGGCGTTTTGCATCAGGGCGATGACTTTGCCGAGGGTCGATTCCTGGCCGGTACGGGTCACTTCGATTCGCAGCAGACCGTCGAGGTTAATTGCGCCACCGAACACCGACATGCCGACGCCCGCCTCTATCGGCACCGATTCGCCGGTAATGGAGGCAGTATCGAGACTGGCCTGACCGGACAATACCCGGCCATCCGCCGGCACCCGGTCCCCGGCGCGCACCTCGACCAGATCGCCCGCCTTGAGCGTGCCGTTGTCGACTTCGATGATGGAGCCGTCCACCTGCACCTTGCGTGCGTGGCTGCGGGTCAGTTTGCCGAGGGCGTGAATCGCTTCCTGGGAGCCGATCACGCTGCGCTCTTCCAGCACATGGCCGAAGATCATGATGATCGGCAACAGCGCCGCCGTCAGCAGATCTCCGGTGGCCCAGGCACCCAGCATGGCCAGGGCAATCAATTGATCGGTGATGCCGTGCAGGCTCGGATAGCGCAGGCTGTACCAGGCCGAACGCATGACCGGTATGGCGACCAGCAGCGAGGCAAAACCCAGCAGCAGCTGACTGACGCCGGTTTGCTCTGACGACAACCAGCGCCAGATCAGTCCCAAGGCCAGCAAGCCCAATGCGAGCATGGCCAGGGTCAGTTGGCGCGCGGCGCTACGTTGTTCTGTCGAAGACAACATGCTCGACGCGGTGGCGGTTTGCGCAGTCATTGTGCTGCTCCCTGAATGATCAGGCGGGAATCGTCTTTAGGGTCGACCGTCGTGACAGAACCGGCCTGGCCGAGGATCTTCGGCATTCGTTCACGGTAAATGCGCAACAGCATTTGCGGATCGGTGCCCTGTTGCTGCGCCTTGGCCAGGCTCAACACCGTGGCCGTGTCGGTGGATGCTTTGGCCAGTCGTTCACTCGCCTGGGCATGGGCAACTTGTAGTGTTCTGTCGGCTTGCTCGTTGGCAGTTTGCGTCAGCTTTTCGGCTTCGGTACGCGCATTGGCCACGGCTTTGTCGGCCTGCTGACTGGCTGTCAGGACCGCATTGAAGGCATTGACCGCCGGGCTTGGCAGACTCGATTGCACATCGACTCGCGCCACCTCGATCCCCAGTCCCTGCCCCGTCGCTGTGAGTTCGGCAAGACGCTGGTTGACGCCCTGCACCAGATCGCCACGCAAGCGTTCGCGTCTTTCAGCCGCCTGACTGTCAGCGCCGATCAGCTCTGGCCGGGCTACCAGAATCGTGTCCAGATCGCGTGCGGCGGTGAGTGCCACAGCGCTGCGGGTGACCAACCGATCCAATGCCGGCAACACATGTTCACCCTGAAGCACGAATGCATAGGGCTCGGTGACTTTGTAGAAAACCCGCACATCGAGTTGCACCACTCCGGCATCACCCGTTAACAGATAGCCTGAGCCTGCAAGGGCATCGCTGATGGGCGTGGCAAAACTGGCCACGCGATCTGCCTGCATCGCGGCACCACTGCGCAACAGACTGTCCACTCGCCGCTCGATCACCCGGTCCGCCGCCGGCAACAAAATCACCTGCTCGAAGGGTTGCGGCCAGGCCAATAACAACCCGGCATTCTGAATGCGATCCAGCGCCCCGAAATGCAAAACCACGGCGCGATTTTGTGGATCGATCTGCCGCACATTGGAAAACGCCCACGCCAATGCCGCCAATACCGTCACCGCGTACAGGGCGAGAAACGCCAAGCGCCCGGCCTGAATCCAGGGGCTGCTCAACTCATTTGTTCCACGTGGAACCAAACTCATGGCTGCGATCCGGACTTGTTGTCGAGGCTCGGCGGACCGTCAACCAACACCCGGAACGGTGCGGCATCGGTGCGCAGAATCAGCTTGGTTCCCGGCGTTACCACCGTGCCCAAGGTATCGAGCGAGCGCAGCAGGTTGTAGAGCTGCGGCGATCCCGCATAGGCACGACCATAAATCTGCGCCGCTTCGACGCGCGATTGCGCTTCGATATCTGCCGCTTTCACTGTGGCATCGGCCTGCACTATCCGCGCATCACGTTCGGCGGCGGAACGAATTTGCGCGGCTTCACGCTTGCCGATCGCCGTGCGCTCAGTAGCGATGGTTTCACGCTCGGCACGCATCCGGTCGACCGTCGCGGTGAGCGTCACCGAAGGCAGCGTCAATCGTTCGATACCGACCTGCAATACGCGCACGCCATAAGTGGTGAGCAACTGCTGATCGATTTGCTTGCGCAGTTGTGCTTCGAAATCGGCGATGCGCACCTGGCTGGCATCGGTGTTCACCAGATTCGCCAGATCAAAACTGCTGGCGGTGGTTTCCAGTGCGGAGCCGACAAAAGTGCGAATCTGCCGTGCAGCTTCATCGGGCTGGTTCTGCACCGCGCGCATGAAACGTTGCACGTTGTCCGGATCACCCTGCACCTGCCACGCCACGTAGGCCTGAACGATGATGCGCAAACCATCCCGCGTGCCCACATCCTGCAAACCGCTGGACGTGGTGCGCAGCCGCAGATCCACCGGGATCGCCGCCTCGAATGGTGCCGGCCAGCGCCAACCCAGTCCAGGCTCCAGCAAGACTCGCGATGGATTGCCGAAGCGCGTGATCACAGTGGCTTCACCTGAGCGCACCTGCACCAGACTTGCAGCGGCGACCGCAAACGCCACCAGCAATGCCGCCCAACCCATCCGCCGCCATGGGAAAGGACCGGCCTCCTGCGGATCGCCGTGATGATGGTGATGGCCGTGGTGGTGATGCCCGCCATGGCCGTGATCGTGGCCGGCGTGGTCATCGTGATCGTGGGTCTGGGACTGGCTCAATTGGCAGCTCCTGGCTGAGCGGTTTTACGCGACGGCGCAGGGTCAACCGGCAGCGCGAAAGTACGGAGGTCGATGGTTGGCGCATTGCTGCTGCCGCCCAGACGATGATCGAGCACCAGCAATTTGGCATTGGCCAAACCCTGGGACAACTGACTGAAATACTGCTCCAGCACGAAGGCTTGGCCAGCGCTGGCATAGGCTTTTTGCTCGGCGTTGAATTTCAGGTCCGCGGCCTCGGCGCCAGCATTGATCTCACGGGCGCTGGCCGTCGCCTGATCGCGGGCGATGCTGGCCTGCAACTGCGCCTGATTGGTGGCCTCGGCAGCGGCGCCGCGTTCACGGGCGATCAAGGCTTGCGCGCCAATCTGCGCCGCTTGCACGCCGTGATAGGCATTGGCTGCACCGGCCGGAGGGTGAATCGCCTCGACCACGGTGGCGAGAATTTCCACGCCGCTGTCGAGTTTTTGCAGGTCCGCCTGAACCGCGCGGCCGATTTCTTCGGCCAGCCCTACCCTGTCCTCGCCAAGCAAACCGTCGAGGGTGCGCGAGGCGAAATCGTGAACCAGGATTCGGCTGGCGGTGCTGCGAATCAACATCGGCACATCGGCACTGTTATAGGTTGCGGCCAACGCCGCCTCATCACTCAGACCGATGCGATAGACGAAGCGCACGTCCATGTTGACGATCTGAAAGCTCTGCTTGTCGGCTCGGCTGCTGGCGATCACCTGAGATTTGTCGTTCACATGGCTGGCGTCCCACAAGCGATTGGCAATCGCCGGGGCCGGGCCTTCGGCGGGGTCGGCCTGAGCGGGGGCCGAGGTTTCGCCAACACTGGTGGCCAACTCGTGAACGACCCCATTCTCGACGCTCAACACGCGGCCCAATGGCCAAGGCAAACCCATGTGCAAACCTGGGCCAAACACCTCCACCGGTTTGCCGAATCGTTCGTAAATGCCACGCCCTTGCAGGGCAATTTCGTGAATGCCGGTCAGCGACCAGCCAACCAGCGAAACCACCGCCAGTACCGGCAGGAACGCCCGACGCATGTAAGAGAAGGCCCAGATCTGCCGCAGATCGATGCCGAAGCGGTTATGCAATTCGTGCTGCAACGCCAGCAAAGGCTGTGGCGGCCAGCGCAGCATGTCGACGACAAAACTGCGTGCCAACAACTCCGGTTCAAGACGATCGCGGCGTGGGCTGAACAATGACAACAGCGCACGCAGCAACAATTCTGCCGCCACCAGCCCCGGCAGCAGACCGATCAACACTGCCAGACGTACAGGCCATACCGAGGTTTCATCGGCAAACAACAGACAAAAAGCACCGAGCACCAGGCTGATGATCGCCACACGGATCAATTGCGCCAACGTAGCGGCTTCAGGCCATTGCGCGGTATTTTCCTGCGCCAGATGGCGCTCCATCACCAACAGGCCGAACGCCAACAGCAAGAAGCACGCTGCCCCGACAGGGGCCGACAGGCCCAACGCTGCCGGGGGCAATGTGAGGTTCCAGGCCTGTTCGACACCCAATACCGCCAACAATGCCCAGCCGCCAAGCCACAACGTCGGCGCGCCGATTTGCCCGAGCAAGTGCTGCGATTTCCGGCTGATCCGGTCCAGCAAACGTTCATACCACCCCGAAGGCGCGACAGACTCGTCGACAACAACCACCGGCACTACGGGATTCATGGCGCGGGCACGCCACTGGGTTACCCACCAGGCCGATTGCAAACCGGCCATCAACACCACAGACGCCGCGCTCAGGTTCAGCAGCAACGCCGGCCACAGTGTTTGCGAGGAAAACAGCCCGGCAAAAAGCGCCAGCAGCACACCCACCGTCGCGAATACGCCCGCACCGATGGCGAACTGGCGCAAACGCCGCCCTTGAATGAACGCCTGCTGAAAGCGCGGCAACCCGGCTAACGGAGCTTCATCAACATCGAGATCGACTTGCATACCACCCCAGAGTGTCTTCGCTTACAGGACAATTCGTTACAATATAACGGAAATGGTGAAATTTCCGTACTCACGCGCGCTATCTAAAGATTCCCAACCTGTCGCTTACCTGAAGCCTTGACCGAAATGCGGCAGAACGCACATATTACGTTCGTAATTTTATCCGGGAACTACTTTTACCCATCCTTCCCCTTTCGATCCAGGAGTACATCCATGAGCACTTATGACGTCGTGATACTCGGCGGTGGCCCCGGCGGTTACAACGCGGCGATCCGCGCCGGACAACTGGGTCTGAAAGCCGCCTGCGTGGAAGGACGCGCCACACTCGGCGGCACCTGCCTGAACGTCGGCTGCATGCCGTCCAAGGCGCTGCTGCATGCCTCCGAACTGTACGACGCGGCCATGGGTGCGGAATTCGCCAACCTGGGGATCGACGTCAAACCCAGCCTCAATCTCGCCCAGATGATGAAGCAAAAGGATGAAAGCGTTACCGGGCTGACCAAGGGCATCGAGTTTCTTTTCCGCAAGAACAAAGTCGACTGGATCAAAGGCTGGGGCCACATCGACGGGCCGGGCAAAGTCACGGTGACCGATAGCGCCGGCGGCAAGACTGAGTTGCACGCCAAGGACATCATCATCGCCACCGGCTCCGAGCCCACGCCCCTGCCCGGCGTGGACATCGATAACAAACGCATACTCGACTCCACCGGCGCCCTGGCGCTGACCGAAGTGCCCAAGCATCTGGTGGTGATCGGCGCCGGCGTGATCGGCCTGGAGCTGGGCTCGGTCTGGCGACGCCTTGGGGCACAGGTGACGGTGGTCGAGTTCCTCGACCGGATCTGCCCCGGCGTGGACATCGAAGCCGGCAAAACCCTGCAGCGTTCCCTGAGCAAGCAAGGCTTGAGTTTCAAGTTGAGTTCAAAAGTGACCAGCGCCACCACCTCCGCCTCCGGTGTGCAACTCAGCATCGAGCCTGCCGCAGGCGGTGCTGCAGAGTTGCTGGAAGCCGATTACGTGCTGGTGGCCATAGGGCGCCGACCTTATACACAGGGCCTGGGGCTGGAGAACGTCGGCCTCGCGACGGACAAACGCGGCATGCTCGCCAACAAGGGTCATCGCACCGAAGCCGCCGGGGTCTGGGTGATTGGAGACGTGACCTCGGGCCCCATGCTCGCCCACAAGGCCGAGGACGAAGCCATGGCTTGCGTCGAGCAAATCGTCGGCAAGGCTGGCGAGGTCAACTACGACCTGATCCCCAGCGTGGTCTACACAAGACCGGAGCTGGCCAGTGTCGGCAAGACCGAAGAGCAGCTCAAGGCTGAAGGTCGGGCGTACAAGGTCGGCAAGTTTCCCTTCACCGCCAACAGCCGGGCGAAGATCAACCATGAAACCGAAGGCTTCGCCAAAGTGCTGGCCGATGAGCGCACGGACGAAGTTCTCGGCGTGCATCTGGTCGGCCCGAGCGTCAGTGAAATGATTGGCGAGTATTGCGTGGCCATGGAGTTCAGCGCCTCGGCCGAAGACATCGCCCTGACCTGCCACCCTCACCCGACCCGCTCCGAGGCCTTGCGCCAGGCGGCGATGAATGTGGAGGGGATGGCGACGCAGATGTAAGGCCCACAGGGCTTGGGTGCCTGGTCTAATGCCATCGCGAGCAAGCTCGCTCCCACATTGGATTTGTGGTGTTCACACAATCACTGTGGGAGCGAGCTTGCTCGCGATGCAAACGACTCGGTCTACAGCGGCAGATGCTCCAAAGGCAACGCCCCCGGCGCCTTCACCGTATGAATCGCAAAATTGCTGCGGATATCGCTCACCCCCGGCAGCTTCAGCAAACGCCCGGTGAGAAACCGGTCATAGGCACGCAAGTCCGGCACCACCACCTGCAGCAGAAAATCCGACTCCCCTGACACCAGAAACGCCGAAATCACCTCGGGCAATGCCGTCACCGCCAGGCGAAAGCTTTCGGCTTGTTCGTCGTTATGACGCTCGACCTTGACCCCGACAAACACCGTCAGCCCTAACCCCACCTCATCGCGATCCAGATTGGCCTGGTAGCCGCGAATCACCCCCGCGTCTTCAAGCATCCGCACCCGGCGCAAGCAGGGTGACGCCGACAGGCCGATCTCGTCTGCCAGTTGCACATTGCTCAGGCGGCCGTCCCGTTGCAGTGCGGCGAGAATCTTGCGGTCGTAGGCATCGAGTTTCATGGTTTGGCAGATCCTGATGGTTCAAGCTTGATTAAGTGGCAGGTTATGCCAATACACGTCCTGATAGAAGCTGACAACGCAAGCACCTGCCCCGCCCTCCAGCCCTAGACTGGTACGACCGAATCGACAACGAATGGGGGTACAACATGCAAGGGCTCTGGCTGTTTTTCATGGCGCTGGCGGTGGTCTACCTGTTGCCGGGGCCCGACATGATCCTGCTATTGCAGACCGGTGCCCGCCAGGGCAAAGGCGCCGCGCTGGCCACGGCCGTGGGGTTGGGCATCGCCCGGGGTTGTCATGTGGCATTGGCGGCGCTGGGGCTGGCGGCACTGTTCAAGGCGGCGCCCTGGACCTTCGATGTGGTGCGCCTGGCAGGCGCCGCGTACTTGCTGTGGATCGGCATTCAGTGCCTGCGAACCACGATGCTGCCGAGCTTGACCAGCACTGACACAGCCGGCGAAAAACCACGCTTGGGCGCAGCCATCCGACGCGGACTGCTGACCAACCTGCTCAACCCCAAGGCACTGTTGTTCTGCTCGGTGCTGCTACCGCAATTCATCAACCCACAGGCCGGGCCGGTGCTCGGGCAATTTGCGACGTTGGGCGTGGTGCTGGTCGGCGTCGGTTTGCTGTTCGACAGCGCCTACGCCCTGGTCGGTGCGGCACTCGGCCGGTGGCTGCAACGCAGCCCCTCTGCCCAACGCTTGCAGCAATGGTTGTTCGGCAGCCTGTTGATCGGTTTCGCCGTGCGGCTGACCTTTGTGCAACAGGCTTGAACCTCACTGCGCCTTGCGCCGACGATTGATCAGGAACAATGCCGCCGCCGTGACCACAATCACACCGCCATACTGAAGCGGCTTCTTGTACGGCCGCAGCGCTGAACGCGCGGCATCGGTAACCTGGGTCACGTAGCGCTTGTCGGCGTTCTGGAAGTCGGGATAGGGGCACTGATGACCGAAATGGAACGCCCAATCCACGTACGGCCCCTCTTTGACATAGCGCTGGTAGAAAGCGTGTTCCTCTTCAGGGCTGCTGTTCCAGCCTGCTGCCGCGCACAGCACTGCCGCAAAGGCCTGGCTGGAGTGAGGCAAATTGTCAGCCGCACGACTGGCCAATGCCGTGGCTATAAAACGATAGTGATAACGCTCATCGGGCTGAGCAACGCTGGCCTGCTGGCGCTTCACTTCGTCCTCGGTCGTTAACGGCCCGACCTTGAGCTCAGTGCTTTCCAGGCTGTAGTTGCCGCCGAATGTGGCGAAATCCGGGGCCATTTCATATCCCAGGATTTCCATTCCCCACGTGCGCGCGGCCCAGGCCGAGTTAAATAGCGCAGCAGCGCGAGTCGTGGGCCACCAGGCAGCATCCGCCTCCTTGCGTAATATTCCGTATGACTTGGCCTTGTTCTGTAGTTCAACGTTATCGAAGTACGCCGGCGCCTCCTCATAGTGCCCCTCACGCAACAAACGCCGCCCCAGCAGATTGCGCAGGCTCGCCGCCACCGGCAAGGGCACGTAGTTGTCGCGGTCCTGCTGGCTGAGCGGTGGGGGTGCCGGCACTTGTGTGTCGACGTAGTGCTTGAGTTCTTCGAGGGTCAACACTCGCTCGGCAACGGTGGCGGCATCGAACCAGTAAATGCTTTGGCTGCGATACAGTTGATCGAAGGCTTGCAGGTAATCCCCGCGTTGCAGGGCGAGGATCGCACTTTCACCCTCGACCCGGCATTTGGGCTGAAGCGTTTCGTAATCGTAGTCCGGGGTCCGTCGCTCACCCCAGGATTCATTCTTCGGGAAGGCCTGGGCCGCTTTGGCGTAGGCTGCGGCGGCCGCGATTTTATCGCCGTCGCGCACTGCCAGTTTTGCCCGCAGCCACCAGGCCAACCCGCCATCGCCGGCATGCTCGAGGAAAGCCTTGGCGCTGGCGTAATCGCCCTGTTGATAATTCATCGCCGCCAGACGATCGGCGTTTTCGAGACTGCCGCGGGTGCTGTTTTGCAGCAGCTTGATCATTTTTTGTTCGTTGGCAGGTTGGTCGCCGAACGACCAACCCAACCGGCTGATCAGCGACGCGGTCACCAACTGCTGCACGGGCTGTCCCTTGAGCAACTCGGCCACTTGATCATCCGGCAGCGTCATCAGGTCCGCCATCAACAGCTTCAGCGAGGTGTAGCCCACTGCAGAGCCGTGCAGATTCTGCGTGGCGTACAGCTCGATGGCGCGGTTCCAGTCGCCGGAGGTGCGTACCACCCGGGCTTCTTCACCGAGGCTGGCGACGCCCAGTTCCAGTGGATCGCTGAAGCCGTCGATACTCAGTTGCCGGGCTTGCTCGAAGGCCTTGGCGGATTGTGCGAGCAGATCCGGAGCCGCATTGGCTTCGGCGCTCATGGCGAACAACGCGCGCCCCAGCGAGTAAGCCGCCCAGGTGCTGCGCGAAGCCCGTTGCTCGGTGGGCAAGGCCAGCACTTTCTTGAAATACCCGGCGGCCAGGGCAGGATCACCCGCGGCAAATGCCACGGCGCCGGCCAGGTACAACCTGAGCTCAGGCGGCAGTTGCGCCCCTTCGGTTTCAACCTGACGAGCATCGGTCAGGCTGCGCAGGTGTTTCACCAACACCTGTTGCTCAGCGGAAAGTCCGGCCTGCTCGGCCTGATCCCGCAGCGCTACCGGGTCAGTTTCATCCGCGTAGCTGGCGCCAGCGGTGACATTCTTCAAGCCTTTGATGGCGTGGCCGAGGCGATTGATTTCAAAGCTGAAGTTGCCTTCTGGCAGTTCCGCCAGCGACTGGCCACGGTTATCCAGCAGGCGCATGGGGAAGTCCGGGCCGCAGGCCAGCGCCGAACCCAGTGGCAGGCTGAGGCTCAGGCAAAGCAAATGACGCGGCCAGTTACGGGTGAACATTCGAACCTCCTTGATCAATGTGTGCGCAGCGAGCCCAACCAATGGCACGCTGTCCGCCGGCCGTTATTCGGCCATCGCGCAGGCGGGTGAAGGTAAGCAGATCCGGGCTCTGTTGCAACGCGTAACCGGCCAGGGCATCGGCCCCCTCACAACCACTGACCGCCAGTGTCAGGCGTTCGGGCCAGACGCGGTCGAGATTGCCCTGGTTGCTGATACCGATGTCATAGAGGCCATTGTCGGCCGAGAGTTGCAGTTTCAGTTGACTGTCGAGGGCATCACCACGCGCCACCGCGCGCAAGGTTGTCAAACTCCAGGCCCGACGGTCGTTGGCCAATGGCAGGCGAAACCAGATCAGGCCCGCCAGATGTTTCGGTGGATCGGCACGCAACTCGGTGCCGAGGGTGCGCAACGCCTGCGGATCGGCGAGTAATTCCCGACGCTGGCCTGCACGCTCCAGCGTCACTTCGCTTTCCACCACAGGTGCGCCGTCCGCCGACGGCAGCAACGCCACGCCATAGGCCGGCAGCGCCAGATAGAAAGGTTTCGTCGTGACGCGGCTCCAGGCTTTCGCCCATTGCCGGGCCTGTTCGGCATCAAACAAACCACGACGCGGATCGCTCACCGCATGCACCTGCAACACGCTGCTGTCGACTGTGGATAACAACGCCGGCAGTTCACGACTGTCGAGCCAGGACGGCAACGCGGTGATGCTCAACGGCAGCGAAGTCGGCAACGCTTCGCGCAAATGCGCGAGAAACTCGCGATACGCCGGTAGCCGGGCATTGCTGGCATCGTGGTCGATTTCCACCCCGGTGAGGTTCAACCCCTGTCCCCGCCAATCGCTGATCACCCGGCGGATCTGTGCAGTGACTTCCTCCTGATCCAGCGCTTTGAGCTGTCCGTCCAGGCGAACCACCGCAATCACCGGTCGGCCATCACGCTTGAGCAACTGCGCATCCATTCGGGCTCGGCTCCAGCCGGCATGGGGGAAGGCCTGCAAGGCCAGCACTCGTAACGTCGAAAAGTCTGCACGACTGTCCCTGAGGGCGGCGTCGTGGGCCGGCGTCCACTGCCGCTGCCAGACGTAAAGCTGTTGATCCAGAGGCGGTGCATCCTGTCTTTCGCATCCGGTGGTCAGCGCCAGCGCCATCAGCAAGGCGATCGAGCGAGTGAAAAAAACCATTGAAACGCCTGTTCCTGAAATGCAGAAAGGGCCATTGCGGCCCTTGTTCGTTCTGCCCCTACCCTACTCAGCCATCGACCGGCGGGCAATGTTCACCAGCAATCATCCTTCAGATATCGAGCACCAACGGCTGCGCCCCCTGAGCCGGAATCGCACAGCAAATCAGCACCTGGCCGTCATCCGGCACCTCGGCTGGCGGCAGTGGGTAATGCACCTGACCGCTGATCAAGCGCGCCCTGCAGGTGCCGCAAGAGCCGCCGCGACAACTGAATTCCGGGCGCAGGCCACGGCTTTCCGCCAACTCCAGCAAGCTGCCGCCCTCCGGCTGCCAGCGCGCCTCCTTGGCCGAGCGCTGGAACACCACGGGCACCGACGTGGTGGCGGCTGGCGGTTGCTCGATGACCACGGCATCGGGGTCTGGACGCCGGCGCAAGGTGGATGGGCCGAAAGTTTCGGCGTGAATCCGCGAATCGCGAATGTCCAGTTCGCGCAAGCCGTCGTACAACGCCTGGGTAAAACTTCCGGGGCCACAGACGACAAAATCCAGCTGATCGTAGTCCTCGACTGTCAGCAGATCCTTGAGCAGCGCGACGTCGATCCGTCCACGGAGGTCGAAGTCCTCTCCTTGCATCGCCTCGGCTTCCGGTTGGCTGAGCAAACGCACCACCCGCACCGCGTCACCGGCGTCTTCGAGCAAGCGATCCAGCTCCCGGCGAAACGGCTGGTCAGCCAGTGTGCGCGAACTCTGGATAAACCATGTCGGGCGGATACGACGGGTGCGCAATCCCTGGTAAACCACCTCCCGCAACATCGACAACAGTGGCGTGATACCGACCCCGGCCGCCAGCAATACCAAAGGCCGACGCTCATGGGGCGCCACGGTGAAATGCCCTTGCGGCGCCCGCGCCTCCAACAGGTCGCCAACACGAATCTGCTCATGCAAATGCGTAGACACCCGCCCGTCACGCTTCACGCTGATGCGGAAAAAATCATCGGACGGCGCGCTCGATAAACTGTACGTGCGGATGTGCACATCGCCGTCAATGTTGAAACGCAGGGGCAAATGCTGTCCGGCCTGAAACAGTGGCAACCCGGCTCCGTCGGCAGGCTCCAGGTAAATCGAGCGAATGTTGTGGCTTTGCGCTTCAATCCGCGCCACCCGCAACGGCCGCCATTGATCCCCCATGGCTTTGGCCTGCAAACGCGCCGTGGCCTGCTCCCATGTGCCGGTGAGCAAACTGGTGGGTGACACGCCATCGAAGCGCCAGCGCAAGGCCAGGGCGCCGGGGCGACGTACCACCTGCTCGACATCGATTGTCCACAGCCGCTCGGCTCCCTGGAACGCCTCGACCTGCGGGCCCTCCAGAATGATTTCGGTCCGCCCGCTGAGCTGCAGCAAATCACCGCTATTGAAATCGATGAACAACAGTCCGGCCCGGGGGTTGAGCAACAGGTTGCCCAAGGTGTTGAAATGCAGGTTGCCGGCGAAGTCCGGAACGGTCAGGCGATTGCCTTCCACTTGTACGAAACCGGCCTGACCGCCACGGTGCGACACATCCACCGAACGTTCACCGTCGACATCCACATAACTGGCAACGAAGAACGTGTCTGCCTCGGCGATCATGGCTTTGGCCGCGTCATCCAGTTCGTTGAAATGCTGGGCGGCACGCGTCGAAGGATCGGTCAGCGGCACCGAGCGAAACTGGCGCAACTGAATGTACTGCGGGCAATTGCCGAAGGACTGGTCTACCGTCACCCCGAAACCACCCGTAGTCATGGCGCGGACATGTCCATTGATGCGGTTGCGGCGGCGAGTGTGCAGTTCGATACCCAACAGGCCAATGGCCGAGCCATCGCTCATCTGCGCGGGATCGTCAACGGCAGGCAGGCTGCGAAATTGCAGCAAGCCCGGTTCTGGCGAGTGGGCGAAACCAGGCTCACCTTCAAGGATGCTGGCCCAGGGATGACCGTCGGCATCCACCGCCCCGTACAGCATGAACGGCAATTGCTGATAGAACGTGCGGTGCTGGTCCGGCATCTCGCTGCGAATCACCTTACGACCAAACGTCTCCATTCGTTCGGCAACGCCCACATGCGCCTGCAACTGTTTTTCGCCGGCATGCCAGGGTGAACGGTCCATACGGCTGCTCCCTTGCGCCAGTGGCGCAGAACGGGGCGGCCCGGTAACTCCGGGCCGCCAGTATCAGGCGGTTTTTTGCAGACCGGCAACGGTGCGCGGCATGCCGACAAAACCCGGCAAGGCTTCGATGCGGGCCAGCCAGGCGCGAATGTTGGCGTACTCGTCCAGCGACACATTGCCCTCGGGCGCATGGGCGATGTAGCTGTAGGCGGCGACGTCGGCAATCGTCGGTTCAGTGCCGGCCAGATACGGCGTATTGGCCAGTTCGTGATCGATCACTTTGAGCACGGTATGGGCGTAAGCAATCACTTCTGCAGCGTTGTAAGGCGCGCCAAACACGGTGATCAATCTTGCCCGGGCAGGGCCGAAGGCAATCGGGCCGGCAGCCACCGACAACCAGCGCTGGACCTTGGCCGCACCCGCCGGATCAGCCGGCAGCCAGCGACCGTTGCCGTACTTTTGCGCCAGATACACCAGAATCGCGTTGGAGTCGGCCAACACCACACCCTGATCATCAATCACCGGCACTTGGCCGAATGCATTGAGCGCCAGGAACGCCGGTTGCTTGTGCTCGCCCTTGGCGAGGTCAACGAAGATCAGTTCGGTCGGCAATTTCAGCAGGGACAGCATCAACTCGACACGGTGAGCGTGGCCGGAACGTGGGAAGTTGTAGAGTTTGATCGCTTGCATGGTCGACACCTCGGGTCAGTGGTGCTGCTCAGGAAGACCAGCGCCGATGGGTCGTATCTTCCACCTACGACCAAAACAACAGAATCACCAGCAAACGCAATCCATTATTTCAGTGGGTGAAATAACTCAACGCGCGAGCGCCGGATGCTCGCGCAGGGTCTTCACCGCGAAATCAACAAAACTGCGCACCCGGGCCGGCGCTTTGCGTCCGCCCTGATAGACCACATGGATGGGCAACGGCGGCAGTTCGAAGTCGGCCAGAATGATTTCCAGCTCTCCGGCAGCCACCTTGCTCGCGACTTGATAAGACAGTACCCGCGTGAAGCCCAACCCCAGACAGGCTGCCGTGATGGCCGCCTGATTCGCTGTCACCACCAGTCGTGGTTCAGCCCGGACACTCAAGGTTTCGCCGTCTTCAATGAATGGCCAACTCCTGAGTTGGCCAATGGCCGATGTCGCGATAATCGGCGCCTGGGCCAGTTCCCGAGGATGCCTGGGCCGACCATGGCTGGCCAGAAACTGTGGCGAGGCGCAGATCACCCGCCGCACCTCACCCACCCGGATCGCATGCTGATTGCTGTCGGGTAGCTCGCCGATGCGAATGGCCACATCGACGCCCTCCTCGACCACGCTCACCACCCGATCCACCAGCAGCGCGTTGATGCAGACCTCGGGGAATTGCGTCAGGTAACTCACCATCAGCGGCGTAACAAACAGCTCGCCAAACAAGACCGGTGCGGTGATGGTCAGTTGCCCACGAGGATGGATATGGCTGCCCGCAGCCGAGTCCTCGGCTTCCTGCACCTCGGCGAGAATTCTCCGACAGTCCTCCAGATACCGCTGACCGGCCTCACTCAAATACACGCTGCGCGTGGTACGCGTGAGCAGTTGCGTGCCAATACGCTGCTCCAGCGCCGCCACCGCTCGGGTGACGCTGGCCGCCGACAGCCCCAAACGCCGCGCCGCCGCCGAAAACCCCTGTTCCTGGGCGACGGCAGCGAAGACCTGCATTTCCTGGAAACGGTCCATGGGCATGTCCTTATTTCAGATAGATAAATCGCAATAAAAGGCCGGGATGTTAAACGCAAGTGCTCAATAACAAAGTTGGGCGTCCGACCATCAAGTAAATCAATGGGCTACTGCACTCTAGCGCCTGCGCTGTAAAAACCAAGCGTGGCACAAACCTCAAAGACCAGGCCGGGGGATTATTGATAATTAATGAGGGTTATTTTCTTGCGACAGGTGCGACTGTTCGTAATTATCCGGACCCGCCCGCTGCAACGGCTAATGCCTGACAGGGAAAAAGAGCCACTGGCTCGGCTCCCAACCCGTTTCCAGGCATGGGCTCGTCAGCGGACGATATCCACAGCGGCAGAATTCCAGCCTGCATAAACAGGCGGAATATACGACTGCTCCTATACTACAAGCCACCCTGTTACCTATTGAGTATTAGTAGGTACCTCGTTGAAATCTTCCCTACGTGAAATAAGGCGTTAGTTGTTAACGCTTGGACGCCTGTCCATCGATCCTGCTTTCAAGAGTCACTGAGTAGGGAAGAGTGAACTTCAACTAGCTGGCTAACCTGGTGACACCGCAAGGAGTTCGAGAATGTTGCGCACAAACATTTCCGCAAGAGCACTGTCCGGTGGTTTGCTCGATGTACTGATACGCGCCGGGCTGATTACCGTGCTGGTGTTGTTCTGCTTCCAGATCTTCCACCCGTTCCTCAACCTCATGCTCTGGGCGCTGATTCTGGCCATCACCCTGTATCCACTGCATGCGCTCATCAAGCGCAAGGTGGTCAACAAGGACGGGCGTGCCGCCACCCTGATCGTGGTGGTCTCCYTGGCCTTGCTGATGGTGCCGATCTACCTGCTGGGCACTTCGATCAGTGAATCGATCCAGGGCACTCTGGCGATCCTCAAGTCCGATACGCTGCAGATTCCGCTACCCAGCGAAAAAATCGCTTCCCTGCCGCTCATTGGCCAGCCGCTCTATGGCTACTGGATGCAGGCTGCCACCGACATGAGCAGCGTGGTGATGAAGGTGATGCCCTATATCAAGTCCGTCGGCCTGACCTTGTTGGGCAAGATGGCCGACGTCGGCGTGGGCTTTCTGTTGTTCATCGGCGCCCTGATCATTGCCGGCGTGCTCATGGCCTATGGCGAAAACGGCGAAAGAAGTGCCCTGGCCATCACCTCGCGCCTTTCCGGACCGGAGCGTGGCCCACGCATTACCGAGCTCTGCACTGCCACCATCCGCGCGGTCGCCCAGGGCGTGGTGGGCATCGCGTTCATTCAGATGTTACTGGTGGGCGTGGGCTTCGTGCTCATGGGCGTGCCCGGTGCCGGCCTGCTGGCGATGGTTGCGCTGTTGATGGGGATCATGCAATTGCCGGTGCTGCTGGTAACTCTTCCGGTGATCGCGTATGTCTTCGCCACCGAAGGGACCAGCCTGGCCACCATTGTGTTTGGCATCTACAGCCTGATTGCCGGGATGGCCGATAACGTCCTCAAGCCGTTGATGCTAGGCCGCGGCGTCGATGTGCCCATGCCGGTGATTCTGATTGGCGCCCTGGGCGGTATGGTGAGCGGCGGCTTCATTGGTTTGTTCATCGGGCCGGTTGCGCTGGCGGTGGGCTACCAACTGTTCTGGCAATGGGTCCAGGACCAACCGCCTGCCGAGGTAATGAACGAGACACCCGAGATCGAGGCGTTGAACGAGACACCGAAGACAGAGGCAATGAACGATCAGCGTCCTGTCTGAGGAGTTTGCGCTTGATGCCACGCCCTGCTCGCATCAGCCGGCTTCTGCTCTGTGGCACCGTCGTTCTGGGAGGCTGTGTGCAACTGGGCCCGGATTTCCAGTCGCCGGCCCAGCCCTGGGTCGACCACTGGAACACCCCGGCCCTGGAGATCGCCGGCCAACAACACGCGCAACCTGACAGCCGCCAATGGTGGCGCGTGTTCAACGACCCGGTGCTGGACCATTTGATGGCCGAAGCCGATGCCCACAACCCCGACCTGCACGTCGCCGGCCTGCGGGTCATGGAGTCCCGCGCACAATTGGGCATCGCACTGGCCGGCCGCTACCCGCAATTGCAACAGGCCAGCGCCGACAGCCTGTACCTGAACCGTCGACAGTCGGGCGGCACTAACCCCCAGGACACGCATTTCTGGCAACACAGCGTCGGCTTCGATATCGGCTGGGAACTGGATTTCTGGGGGCGTTTCAGCCGTGCCATCGAGTCGGCCGACGCCTCCTGGTTTGCCGCCCAGGCCAACTACGAAAATGCCCTGGTGCTGTTGCACGCGCAACTGGCGCAAAACTACTACGCCTTGCGCACCGCCGAGGCGCGCCTGGCCATAGCCCGCAGTAACGCCAAATTGCAAAAACGCAGCTACGAGATCACCGAGCGCCTGTTCAACAGCGGGGCCGAAGCCGAACTCGATCTGCAACAAGCCAAGACCCAGTACCTGGGCACCCTGAGCACCATCCCGGATTTCGAAAGCCAGGTGGCAAGCTTGCGCAATGCGCTGTCCACACTGATCGGCCAGCCACCTGGCTCGATCCCTGACCTGGATCGCAACACCGGAGTGGTGCCACTGCTCGATACCGCGGTCTTGCAGGATGTGCCGGCCAACCTGCTGGTGCGGCGCCCCGATGTTCGCGCTGCCGAGCTGCAAGTGGCAGCGCAGTCGGCGTTGATCGGTGTGGCCGAGACCGACCTGTACCCCTCCATCAGCCTGCTGGGCAGCATCGTCTGGTCCGCCAGTTCGCTCAACGGTGCGCCCAATACCCTCGATATGGTGGCCGGCCCCAGCCTGCGCTGGGACATCTTCGATCACGGCCGGATCACCAACAACGTCCGTGTGCAGGATGCCCGCTTGCAGCAGTTGATCGTTATCTATCAGGACAGCGTGCGCCAGGCGGCGCGCGAGGCTGACGATGCCGCTACCGGTTTGATCAAAGCGTTGGAGCGCGACCGAATCCTCAGCGAGGCCTCGGTAGCCGCCGAACGTTCAGTGACCCTGGCCAATGCCCAATACCGCGAAGGCTATTCGGATTTCCAGCGCGTGCTGGATGCCCAGCGCGCCCTGTTTGCCCAACAGGATATCTATCTGGTCAACCGTGGCACCGCGGTCAACAGCCTGATCGCCCTGTACAAGGCCCTGGGCGGTGGCTGGTACAGCGACCAGCCGATGATCGACCCGGCCACCCGCCAACAGATGCAACAACGGACTGATTGGGGCGATTTGCTCGATGAACCGAAGGAAAGTGCCCATGACTGACAGCCAACAACCGGTCGACGAGAAAGCCCCGGCACCCGCCGCCGACCCTGCGAAAAAAGCGATCAATTGGGTGGTGCTGCTGATCATTCTGAGCCTGGTCTGGTACCTGATGGCCGACCGTTACACGCCCTACACGCAACAGGCACGGGTGCAGGCCTTCGTTGTTCCGGTGGCGGCTGAGGTATCGGGCCGGGTGACCAAGGTGCATGTACGCAACAACCAGGACGTCAAGGCTGGCGAGTTGCTGTTTGAAGTCAATCCCGAGCAGTACCAGATTGCCGTCGATCGTGCCCGCGCCGACCTTGAGTCGACCCGTCGCCAGGTGGGCGCCAACACCGCCGGCGTCGACTCCAAGCAAGCGTCCCTGCGCGCGTCCCAGGCCAACGAGCTCAAGGCACGCCAGGACATCCAGCGACTTGAACGCCTGTACCGCGAAGACCCGGGCACCATCTCGCTGCGACGCCTGGAGATATCCCGCGCCACCCTGGAAGAATCCATAAGCCAGGTCGCCGCGGCCAAGGCCGAAGTGCAACGTGCGCGCGAACAACAGGGCGGTAACGAAGACGAAAACGCCCAGTTGCTCAGCGCCGCCAGCAACCTTGAAAAAGCCGAGCTGGACTTGAGCAATACCAAGGTCCACGCACGCTCGGCCGGCCTGATCACCGATCTGCGCACCGATGTCGGCCAGTTCGCCGCTGCCGGTGCGCCGGTGATGACCCTGATTGCCATCCACGATGTGTGGATCAGCGCCGACATGACCGAAAACAACCTGGGAAGCGTTCAGCCCGGGACGCCGGTGTCCATCGTCCTCGACGCCCTGCCGGGGAAAATTTTCAAAGGCCATGTACGCAGCGTCGGCTATGGCGTTGATATCGGCCAGACCACCCAACCGGGCAGCCTGCCAAAAGTGGAGAACAGCCGCGATTGGCTACGTCCTGCCCAGCGCTTTCCAGTCATCATCGAGTTCGAGCCCGGTGAGTTGACCAGCCCGCAAGGCATCAGGTCCGGCGGGCAGGCCGAAGTCATGGCGTTCCCGAGCGAAGGTAACCCGCTGAATATACTGGGTCGCCTGTTCCTGCGCCTGATGAGCTGGATGTCCTATGCGTATTGAGCGTCCGGCCCGGGTCCAGCGCGCCCTGCGCCTGGGCTTCGGTACGGCACTGTGCCTGGCGGCGAGCTTCGGTCTGGCCCTGCCCATCCCGTTCCTCGCGCCGATGTTGGCGCTGATGATGCTGGCAGCGATGAACCGACCGTTGCCGTTCAAGGCCAGCCTGGGCCTGATCCTGATCCTTATGCTGACCACCGGGACCGGCCTGCTGCTCATTCCCCTGCTGCGTTACTACCCGTTCAGTGGTGTGCTGCTGGTCGGACTGTGCCTGTTCATGGCCTTCGGGTATGGCTTGCGCGGCGGCAACCCGCTGGTGGCGACTTTCCTGGTGGTGGGCCTGACCTTGATCAGTTCGGCCGGAACCGCTGAATTCGCCCTGGCGCTTGAGGTGATCGTGGCCCTGGTCAAGGGACTGTTCCTGGCCGTCACCACGCTGACCATCAGCCATTGGCTGTTTCCCGACCCCGCCAGTGCCCCCGCGGCCAAACCCGGCCCGAGCCTTACCCCAACCGAAAGCGGCTGGCTGGCTCTACGTGCCACACTGGTGGTGCTGCCGACGTTCCTGCTGGCCATGATCGACCCGGCCAGCTACCTGCCGATCATCATGAAAGCCGTCAGCCTCGGCCAACAAAGCTGCGCGACCAGCACCCGCACCGCCGGCCAGGAATTACTCGGCTCGACCTTGCTCGGAGGGCTGATGGCGATCCTTTTCTGGTGCGCGCTGAGCCTGTTCGTCAACCTGTGGATGTTCTTTCTGTGGATGTTGCTGTTCGGATTGCTGGCGGCCAGAAAGCTCTATGGCCTGGCCCGGACCCGACAACCACCGAGTTTCTGGCTCAACAGCCTCGCGACCCTGATCATTCTGCTTGGCCAATCGGTGCAGGACAGTGCCGCGGGCAAGGATGTCTACACCGCCTTCGCTATCCGCATGGGCCTGTTCATTCTGGTGACTTTGTATGCCTGTGTGATGGTCCACTTGCTGGATACGCGGCGGCAACGTCGAATTACGACCGCCTAGAAACAGAAAAAACCCCTGAAGAGGGGGTTTTTCATTGTGGATAACTTATTCCACAGTGACCGACTTCGCCAAGTTGCGCGGCTGGTCAACGTCGGTGCCCTTGAGCACGGCAACGTAGTACGACAGCAGCTGCAGCGGGATGGTGTAGAGGATCGGCGACAGGATGTCGTGGATGTGCGGCATGTGCACCACGTGGGTGCCTTCACCGTTGGTCATGCCGGCCTTCTCGTCTGCGAAGACGATCAACTGGCCACCGCGGGCACGGACTTCCTGGAGGTTGGACTTCAACTTCTCCAGCAGTTCGTTGTTCGGCGCCACGGTCACCACTGGCATGTCGTTATCCACAAGCGCCAACGGGCCGTGTTTCAGCTCGCCGGCCGGGTAGGCTTCGGCGTGGATGTAGGAGATTTCCTTGAGCTTGAGTGCCCCTTCCATCGCTACCGGGAACTGCGCGCCACGGCCGAGGAACAGCGTGTGGTGTTTCTCGGCGAACAGCTCGGAGATTTTTTCCACGGTGCTGTCCATGGCCAGCGCTTCGCCCAGACGGGTTGGCAAACGGCGCAGTTCTTCGACCAGCGTCGCTTCGACGCCTTTGGCCAAGGTGCCACGAACCTGGCCCAGGGAAAGCGTCAGCAACAACAGGCCAACCAATTGCGTGGTGAAGGCTTTGGTCGAAGCCACACCGATTTCGCGACCGGCCTGGGTCAACAGGGTCAGGTCGGACTCACGTACCAGCGAGCTGATGCCGACGTTGCAGATCGCCAGGCTGGCGAGGTAACCCAGTTCCTTGGCGTTGCGCAGTGCGGCCAGGGTGTCGGCGGTTTCGCCGGACTGGGAAATGGTCACGAACAAGGTGTCCGGCTGCACCACCACCTTGCGGTAGCGGAATTCGCTGGCGACTTCGACCTGGCAAGGAATGCCGGCCAGCTCTTCGAGCCAGTAACGCGCGACCATGCCGGCGTGGTAGCTGGTGCCGCACGCGACGATCTGTACGTTACGCACTTTGGCGAACAGCTCGGCCGCCTGTGGGCCGAATGCCTGTACCAGTACCTGGTTCTGGCTCAGGCGACCTTCCAGGGTGCGCTGCACCACGGACGGTTGCTCGTGGATTTCCTTGAGCATGAAGTGGCGGAACTCGCCCTTTTCAGCGGCTTCGGCACCGTCGCGATACTGCACGGATTCGCGCTCGACAGCCTGGCCGTCAACGTCCCAGATCTGCACGCTGTCGCGGCGGATTTCGGCGATATCGCCTTCTTCCAGGTACATGAAACGGTCAGTGACCTGACGCAGGGCCAACTGGTCGGACGCCAGGAAGTTTTCCCCCAGGCCCAGGCCGATCACCAACGGGCTGCCGCTGCGGGCTGCGACCAGGCGATCCGGTTGCTGCGCGCTGATCACTGCCAGGCCGTAAGCACCGTGCAACTCTTTGACGGTTGCCTTGAGGGCCACAGTCAGATCGCGCAGATCCTTGAGTTTGTGGTTCAGCAGGTGGGAGATGACTTCAGTGTCGGTGTCCGAAGTGAACACATAGCCCAGGGCTTTGAGTTGTTCACGCAGGGCTTCGTGGTTTTCGATGATGCCGTTGTGCACCACCGCCAGGTCACCGGAGAAATGCGGGTGAGCATTGCGCTCGCACGGTGCACCGTGGGTGGCCCAGCGGGTGTGGGCGATACCCAGACGACCGACCAGCGGCTCGGTGGCCAATGCCTGCTCCAGCTCACTGACCTTGCCCGGACGACGCACGCGCTCGAGTTTTTCGTCATTGGTGTAGACCGCCACGCCGGCACTGTCATACCCACGGTATTCGAGGCGCTTCAGGCCTTCGACGAGGATGGCGGTGATGTTACGTTCTGCGACTGCGCCGACAATTCCACACATGCTATTTCTCCTGACTGACAGCCGCGCAAATCAAATTGATGCCGCGGGCCTGAATCTGATCGCGAGCCTCTAGTGGCAGGCGTTCATCCGTAATAAGGGTATGGACGCTGCTCCAGGGCAGCTCCAGGTTGGGAATCTTGCGGCCGATCTTGTCAGCCTCCACCATCACGACCACTTCGCGGGCGACTTCAGCCATGACCCGGCTCAGCCCGAGCAGTTCGTTGAAGGTGGTTGTACCGCGAACCAGATCGATGCCATCGGCCCCGATGAACAGCTGGTCGAAGTCGTAGGAGCGTAGTACCTGCTCGGCAACCTGCCCCTGAAAGGACTCGGAATGCGGGTCCCAGGTGCCACCGGTCATCAATAGCACCGGTTCGTGCTCAAGTTCGCTCAGGGCATTGGCAACATGCAGCGAGTTGGTCATCACCACCAGACCGGGTTGCTGTCCGAGTTCCGGGATCATCGAGGCGGTGGTACTGCCACTGTCGATAATGATGCGCGCATGCTCGCGAATCCGCGCGACGGCGGCACGGGCGATGGCTTGCTTGTATATGGAAACCGGCTGACCAAGATCCGCGACCAGCTCCTGAGGCATGGTGATCGCCCCGCCGTAACGACGCAGCAACAGACCATTGCTTTCAAGTGCCGCCAGATCCTTGCGAATCGTAACTTCCGACGTTTCGAAGCGCTTGGCCAACTCATCCACACTGACTTCGCCCTGCTCATTGAGCAAGGCGAGGATGTTGTGACGACGCTGAGGTGTGTTGCGCTTCGACATGAGCTGATAAGTTTCGTTTCGAAAGATAGCGGAAGCAATCAAAACCTATCAGCGAAACTTCGTCAAGCGTCTTGCGATAAAAAGCACTGTGGATAACTTGCTCGCGATGGGCGTGAACGATGACGCATTCCTTCTGGAAAAATGCGCCGCTCTCGAATTCATCGCGAGCAAGCTCGCTCCTACAAGAGAGTTGTGGATAACTCAGCTCTTCTTGATTTTCTCCGGCCGCTTCCAGCCGTCGATGTTCTTCTGGCGAGCACGTCCGATGGCCAACTGGGATTTATCCACAGTCGAGGTGATGGTCGAACCGGCCGCTGTCGTTGCACCGGCGAGGATATCCACAGGCGCCACCAACGAGTTGTTGGAACCGATGAACACGTCTTCACCCAACACGGTTTTCCACTTGTTGGCGCCGTCGTAGTTGCAGGTGATGGTACCGGCACCGATGTTGGAGCGCGCACCCACCTCGGCATCGCCCAGATAGGCCAGGTGACCGGCCTTGGCGCCTTCGCCCAAGTGAGCGTTTTTCAGCTCGACGAAGTTACCCACATGCGCCCGGGCTTCCAGCACGGTGCCTGGACGCAGACGGGCGAATGGGCCGGCATCGCTGCCTTCACCCAGAATGGCACCCTCGATATGGCTGTTGGCCTTGATGACCACGCCTTTGCGCAGGGTGCTGTCCTTGATCACGCAGTTCGGGCCGATCACCACGTCGTCTTCGATGACCACCTTGCCCTCGAGGATCACGTTGATATCGATCAGCACGTCGCGGCCAACGGTGACTTCGCCGCGTACATCGAAACGAGCCGGGTCGCGCAGTGTCACACCTTGGGCCATCAAACGACGGCCGGCGCGCAGCTGATAGTGGCGCTCGAGTTCGGAAAGCTGCTTGCGGTCGTTGGCGCCCTGCACTTCCATGGCGTCGTGGGGTTGTTCGGTGGCCACTACCAGACCATCGTTGACCGCCATTTCGATCACGTCGGTCAGGTAATACTCACCCTGAACATTGTTGTTCGACAGGCGGCTCGTCCAGTCGGCCAAGCGATCGGCAGGAACAGCGAGGATGCCGGTGTTGCCTTCGCGGATCGCGCGTTGCGCTTCGTTGGCATCCTTGTGTTCAACGATGGCAGCTACTTTACCTTCAACGTCGCGCACGATGCGGCCATAACCGGTCGCATCATCAAGTTCGACAGTCAGCAGGCCCATCTGTCCTGGCACTACCTGAGTCAGCAGGCGTTGCAGGGTTTCCACTTCAATCAACGGCACGTCACCGTAAAGAACCAGCACGGTGTCGGATTTGATGAAAGGAACAGCCTGGGCCACGGCATGCCCGGTGCCCAGTTGCTTGTCCTGCAGGACGAAGTTCAGGTCGTCAGCGGCCAGACGTTCGCGCACGGCGTCGGCACCATGACCAATCACGACGTGGATGCGCTGTGGATCAAGTTGCCGGGCGCTGTGGATAACATGGCCGAGCATCGAATTGCCGGCAATCGGGTGCAAGACTTTCGGCAAGGCAGAACGCATGCGCGTGCCTTGGCCAGCAGCGAGAATAACGATTTCAAGGGACATGACTGGCTACCAATCCAGGGTGGTCAGCGACTGCGACCAAGGTTATAAAATGTCGAAAAAGAAAAAGGGTAGCCGAGGCTACCCTTTTTTATCAATCACACAACAAGCGCTGCCTTAATGGCCGAACTTCTTGCGGATCTGCTGGACGGTGCGCAGCTGAGCTGCAGCCTCGGCCAGTCGAGCAGCAGCAGAACCGTAATCGAATTCCGCGCCCCGCTCATGCAAGGCTTTCTCGGCAGCCTTAACGGCTTCCAGAGCTGCGGCTTCGTCCAGGTCGGCAGCACGTTGCACGGTGTCGGCAAGAACCTTGACCATGTTCGGCTGAACCTCGAGGAAACCACCGGAGATGTAATACACCTCCTCTTCCCCGCCCTGCTTGACCAGGCGGATCGGACCTGGCTTCAGATTAGTGATCAGCGGCGCGTGACCCAGGGCGATACCAAGATCACCCAGTGCACCGTGCGCAATCACCATCTCGACCAGACCGGAAAAGATTTCTCCTTCCGCGCTGACGATATCGCAATGGACTGTCATAGCCATCTGATTGCCTCAACCTAAATTAGCGCCCGTTGCCGGGCGCCGGGATTACAGTTTCTTGGCTTTCTCGATCGCTTCTTCGATGCCGCCAACCATGTAGAACGCTTGTTCTGGCAGGTGGTCGTAGTCACCGTTGAGGATGCCTTTGAAGCCAGCAATGGTGTCTTTCAGGGAAACGTATTTACCCGATGCACCGGTGAAGACTTCAGCCACGAAGAACGGCTGCGACAAGAAACGCTGGATCTTACGAGCACGGTTTACCAACTGCTTGTCGGCTTCCGACAGCTCGTCCATACCCAGGATCGCAATGATGTCCTTCAGTTCTTTGTAACGCTGCAGAACGTACTGAACACCGCGAGCGGTATCGTAGTGGTCCTGGCCGATTACGTTCGGGTCCAGCTGGCGCGAAGTCGAGTCGAGTGGATCGACCGCCGGGTAGATACCCAGGGAAGCGATGTCACGGGACAGAACGACGGTAGCGTCCAAGTGGGCGAAGGTGGTCGCTGGCGACGGGTCGGTCAAGTCGTCCGCAGGTACGTATACCGCCTGGATCGAGGTGATCGAACCTTCCTTGGTCGAAGTGATACGTTCTTGCAGAACGCCCATCTCTTCAGCCAGGGTCGGCTGGTAACCTACTGCCGAAGGCATACGGCCCAGCAGTGCGGATACTTCAGTACCGGCCAGGGTGTAACGATAGATGTTGTCGACGAACAGCAGAACGTCGTTACCTTCGTCACGGAACTTCTCGGCCATGGTCAGGCCGGTCAGTGCTACGCGCAGACGGTTACCCGGCGGCTCGTTCATCTGACCGTAAACCAGTGCCACTTTGTCCAGAACGTTGGAGTCCTTCATCTCGTGGTAGAAGTCGTTACCCTCACGAGTACGCTCACCCACACCGGCGAACACGGAATAACCGCTGTGCTCGATGGCGATGTTACGGATCAGTTCCATCATGTTTACGGTTTTGCCTACACCGGCACCACCGAACAGACCGACTTTACCGCCTTTGGCGAACGGGCAAACCAGGTCGATAACCTTGATGCCGGTTTCCAGCAGGTCGTTGCCGCCTGCCTGTTCAGCGAACGAAGGCGCTGGACGGTGAATGCCCCAACGCTCTTCGGTGTCGATCGGACCAGCTTCGTCGATCGGGTTACCGAGGACGTCCATGATCCGGCCCAGGGTCGCTTTACCGACCGGTACGGAGATGGCTTTGCCGGAGTCGATGACGTCCAGACCGCGCTTCAAGCCCTCGGTGGAACCCATCGCAATGGTACGAACCACGCCGTCGCCCAGCTGCTGCTGAACTTCCAGGGTGGTCCCGGCCGCGCTTTGAACTGTCAGCGCGTTGTAGATGCTCGGTACGCTGTCGCGTGGAAATTCCACGTCGATAACGGCGCCGATGATTTGAACGATACGTCCGCTACTCATAGCTGGATCCTCTGAATATTTGAACCGTTAAACCGCGGCAGCGCCGCCGACGATTTCCGAGATCTCTTGGGTGATCGCAGCCTGACGCGCCTTGTTGTAGACCAGCTGCAAATCGCTGATCAAATCACCGGCGTTGTCGGTAGCGTTCTTCATCGCGATCATCCGCGCAGCCTGTTCAGCCGCGTTGTTCTCGACCACCGCCTGGTAGACCTGCGACTCGACGTAACGGACCATCAAGCCATCAAGCAGCTCTTTGGCGTCCGGTTCGTAGAGATAGTCCCAGTGGTGCTTGAGTTCTTGATCCGGGGTTGCCACCAGTGGAATCAACTGCTCCACGGTAGGCTGTTGCGTCATGGTGTTGATGAACTTGTTGGACACCACGGACAGGCGGTCAATACGGCCGTCCAGGTAGGCATCCAGCATCACCTTGACGCTGCCGATCAGATCATTGATCGACGGCTCTTCACCCAGGTGGCTGATAGCTGCTACGACGTTACCGCCGAAGTTGCGGAAGAAAGCCGCACCCTTGCTACCAACTACACACAGATCGATCTCGACGCCGTTTTCGCGGTTTACCGCCATGTCCTTGACCAGAGCCTTGAACAGGTTGGTGTTCAAGCCACCACACAGACCACGGTCACTGCTCACTACGACATAACCAACTCGCTTTACTTCACGGTCGATCATGAACGGGTGGCGATATTCCGGGTTAGCGTTGGCCAGATGACCAATAACCTGGCGGATGCGCTCCGCGTAAGGACGGCTAGCAGCCATGCGCATTTGTGCCTTGCGCATTTTACTGACCGCCACTTTTTCCATGGCGCTGGTAATCTTTTGCGTGCTTTTGATGCTCGCAATCTTACTGCGAATCTCTTTTGCGCCTGCCATGTAACACCTATCAGGTTAGCAAGCGGGAGCCTTGCGGCTCCCGCTGCGGCTTACCAGGTTTGGGTGGCCTTGAACTTCTCGATACCGGCTTTCATGCCAGCGTCGATTTCGTCATTGAAGTCACCTTTCACGTTGATCTTCGCCATCAAATCGGCGTGATCGCGGTTGAAGAAAGCAATCAGCGCTTGTTCGAAGCTGCCGATCTTGGCGATTTCAACGTCAGTCAGGAACCCACGCTCAGCGGCATACAGCGACAGCGCCATGTCAGCGATCGACATTGGTGCGTATTGCTTCTGCTTCATCAGCTCGGTAACGCGCTGACCATGCTCAAGTTGCTTACGGGTCGCTTCGTCCAGGTCAGAAGCGAACTGGGCGAATGCCGCCAGTTCACGGTACTGAGCCAGAGCGGTACGGATACCACCGGACAGCTTCTTGATGATCTTGGTCTGAGCGGCACCACCCACACGGGATACCGAAACACCGGCGTTCACTGCAGGGCGGATGCCCGAGTTGAACATGGCCGATTCCAGGAAGATCTGACCGTCAGTGATGGAAATCACGTTGGTCGGAACGAACGCGGAAACGTCGCCAGCCTGGGTTTCGATGATCGGCAGTGCGGTCAGGGAACCGGTTTTGCCGGTCACTGCGCCGTTGGTGAACTTCTCTACGTATTCTTCCGAAACGCGGGATGCGCGCTCCAGCAGACGGGAGTGGAGATAGAACACGTCGCCTGGGTAAGCTTCACGGCCTGGTGGACGGCGCAGCAGCAGGGAAATCTGGCGGTAAGCCACTGCTTGCTTGGACAGATCGTCATAAACGATCAGCGCGTCTTCACCGCGGTCGCGGAAGAATTCACCCATGGTGCAACCGGAGTACGGTGCCAGGAATTGCAGCGCAGGAGATTCCGAAGCACTGGCAGCCACGATGATCGTGTTGGCCAGGGCGCCGTTTTCTTCCAGCTTGCGAACCACGTTGGCGATGGTCGATTGTTTCTGACCGATAGCTACGTAGACGCAGAAAATGCCGCTGTTCTTCTGGTTGATGATCGCGTCGATCGCCAGAGCGGTTTTACCGATCTGACGGTCACCGATGATCAGCTCACGCTGACCACGGCCGACCGGGATCATGGCATCGACAGCCTTGTAGCCAGTCTGTACAGGCTGGTCTACCGACTTACGCCAGATCACGCCTGGAGCAACTTTCTCGACCGCGTCGGTCTCGGTGTTGCCCAACGGACCTTTGCCGTCAACAGGGTTACCCAGTGCGTCGACAACGCGACCCAGCAGTTCCTTACCAACTGGAACTTCCAGGATGCGGCCGGTGCACTTGGCGCTCATGCCTTCAGCCAGAGACTGGTAAGCGCCCAATACAACGGCACCTACGGAGTCTTGCTCCAGGTTGAGGGCCATGCCGAAGACGCCGCCCGGAAACTCGATCATCTCGCCGTACATAACGTCGGCCAGACCGTGAATCCGCACGATACCGTCAGATACGCTGACGACAGTGCCTTCGTTACGGGCTTGGGAGGTCACATCGAGCTTGTCGATGCGGCCCTTGATAATTTCACTTATTTCGGAAGGATTGAGTTGCTGCATTGCTCTGCTGCCCCTTCAAACTCAAGATTTCAATGCTTCGGCCAGTTTCGCGATTTTGCCGCGAATCGAGCCATCGATAACCAGGTCGCCGGCGCGGATGACGACACCACCAATAAGGGCAGCGTCCTCCGCAACTTGCAGGCGCACTTCCCGGTTGAGTCGTGCACTGAGAACCTTGGCGAGTTTGTCTTGCTGTTCTTGGTTCAATGCAAAAGCACTGGTCACTTCAACGTCTACCGACTTCTCTTGCTCGGCCTTGTACAGGTCGAAAAGAGCGGCGATCTCCGGCAATAGCAGGAGACGGTCGTTTTCGGCAACGACATTGATGAAGTTCTGTGCCTTGGCATCAAACTTGTCGCCACACACGTCAATGAACGTGGTGGCCTTTTCTGCGCTCGTCAGTCGCGGGGCCTTGAGCACGCGCTGCAGGGTGTCGTCTTGCGACACCGCCGCAGCCAGGCCGAGCATGGCTGACCAATTGGCCAGTTGCTGGTGGGCCTGAGCGTGCTCGAAGGCCGCCTTAGCGTAAGGTCGGGCCAACGTGGTCAGTTCTGCCATGATCGCCCTCGCTTAGATTTCAGCAGCCAGTTGGTTAACCAGCTTTGCGTGCGCGTTTTGATCGATTGTGGCACCCAGGATCTTCTCGGCGCCTTCGACTGCCAGCAAGCCCACTTGGGCACGCAGCATGTCTTTGACGCTGTTCAGTTCCTGTTCGATCTCGGCCTGAGCCTGAACCTTCACACGGTCAGCGTCGACACGGGCTTTTTCAACAGCCTCTTCGACAATCTGATTACCGCGTTTCTTGGCTTGCTCGATGATTTCAGCTGCCTGAGCTTTCGCTTCGCGCAGTTGCTGACCCGCTTTCTCTTGGGCCAACTCCAGGTCGCGAGCTGCACGGCTGGCAGCGTCCAGACCATCAGCGATCTTCTTTTGACGTTCGTGCAGTGCCGCAATGACCGGAGGCCATACGAACTTCATGCAGAACAGTACAAAAATCAGGAACGCAACGGACTGGCCAATCAGGGTCGCATTAATGTTCACGCCAACACCTCGCAGTTACGTTGTCCATCACACCAAATTACCCGGAAGATCCGAGTAATCAGCCAGCGATTTGACCAACGAACGGGTTCGCAAAGGTGAAGAACAGAGCGATACCAACACCGATCATGGTTACGGCGTCGAGCAGACCGGCAACGATGAACATTTTAACTTGCAGCATTGGAACCATTTCTGGCTGACGCGCTGCGCCTTCCAGGAACTTGCCGCCCAGCAGGCCGAAACCAATTGCGGTACCCAGTGCGCCCAGGCCGATCAACAGTGCAACAGCGATAGCGGTTAGACCAACTACAGTTTCCATCTTTCCTCCCGACTTTTACGTCGTATGGTTTAGGTTTTTTTAATTTAAAGCGGTAAAACAAATCGTTTCAGAGGCCCCGTTAAGAGCCCCCTCCCGTTTAACGGGGAGGGACATCAGACTAGTCGAGACTGGTCTTAATGGTTTTCTTCGTGTGCCATCGACAGGTAGACGATGGTCAGCATCATGAAGATGAACGCCTGCAGGGTGATGATCAGGATGTGGAACACAGCCCACGCCCACTGCAGAACGACGCCCAGGCCGCTGAGCCAGAGCAGACCGCTGCCGAACATCACAGCAATCAGAATGAAGACCAGCTCGCCGGCGTACATGTTGCCGAACAGACGCAGAGCCAGGGAGATCGGCTTGGCGATCAGGGTCACGAATTCCAGCAGGAAGTTCACCGGGATCAGCAGGGCCTGAAGGAAGATGTTCTTGCTGCCGAACGGGTGCAGGGTCAGCTCGCCGATGAAGCCGCCGAGGCCCTTGATCTTGATGCTGTAGAAAATGATCAGCGCGAACACCGTGAAGGCCATGGCCAGAGTCGCGTTCGGGTCGGTGGTCGACACGGCGCGGAACGGGATGTGGTGGTCGCCGGAGATCAGGATGGCCAGCTGAGGAATCCAGTCGACCGGTACCAGGTCGACGGCGTTCATCAGGAACACCCAGACGAAGATGGTCAGTGCCAACGGTGCAATCACCGGGCTACGGCCATGGAAGCTGTCTTTCACGCTGCCATCGACGAATTCGACCAATACTTCAACGAAGTTCTGCAAAGCACCAGGAACACCGGTAGTCGCCTTCTTTGCCGCCATGCGGAAAAGAAGAACGAAGATCAGACCCAATGCGACCGACCAGCCGAGAGTATCGACGTGGAAAGCCCAGAAGCCCATTTCCTTGGCTTCTGCTGCGGTGTGGGCAAAGCCCCAGCCGCCGGTAGGGAGCTGACCGAAGGTCAGGTTCTGCAAGTGGTGCTGGATATAGCCCGAAGCGGTTGTTTCTGCCATGGTTGCCTCAAACGCCCTAAGGTCTCGAAAGTCTTGTTCTCATCAGCAGGGGAGCGAACCAGCTGACCAGTTGGGTCAGCACGAAGACGCCGAATACAGCTAGCGGCGCCAATGGCTTCACACCTGCGAACGTCAATGCAAAAAGCACCGCCGTCAAAATCAGTTTGCCCGCCTCGCCGGCATAAAATGACCGGACGATGGCTTGAGCTGCCCGGGCGCCGGTAAACCGAAATGCCCTGTGAGCGAAATAAACATTGGGAAGCAAGGCTATCAGGCCTCCGCAGAGCCCCGAGTACCCGGCAACGACTCCATACCGTTGCCAGAGCGCCAAAGCGGCAATGAGCAGAACGACAAATTGAGCCATTAACACCGGAAAAACTGCCAGACGATGGAAGGGCAGGCGGTTTGGCGTGCGGGTTTCCATCATTTTTACTCCCCAATGGTCGGCTGCCGAAACTCACTAACTTGGCATAATTTGTGCCGACAAAATGCGCGCAGAGTATAGGGGCGGTTCTGCCCCTATTCAACTGTCAGGTAGTGATTTCCGACTGCGCGCTACATGAGGAAATGTTTCAGCGGATATGTGCAAGTACGCCTTGAAGCTCATCCAGAGAGTTGTAACCAATCACCAACTGCCCTTTACCCTTCTTACCGTGGCGAATCTGCACCGCAGAGCCTAGGCGCTCGGCCAGGCGCTGCTCGAGGCGGGCGATATCCGGGTCCGGTTTTGCCGGTTCAACAGGCTCCGGTTTGCCACTCAACCACTGGCGAACCAGTGCCTCGGTCTGGCGCACGGTCAGTCCGCGTGCGACAACATGTCGCGCCCCTTCAACCTGTTGAATTTCCGGCAAACCGAGCAAAGCACGGGCATGACCCATTTCCAGGTCGCCGTGGGACAACATGGTCTTGATGACTTCCGGCAAGGAAATCAGGCGCAGCAGGTTAGCCACGGTCACCCGGGACTTACCCACCGCCTCGGCCACCTGTTGCTGGGTCAGCTGGAACTCCTGCTGCAAACGCTGCAGGGCCACCGCTTCTTCAATCGGGTTCAGGTCTTCGCGCTGGATGTTCTCGATCAGCGCGATGGCGATCGCGGTTTCATCGGGTACATCGCGAACCATCGCCGGGATGGTTTCCTGGCCGGCTTGCTGGCTGGCGCGCCAGCGACGTTCGCCGGCAATGATTTCAAAGCGGCCGCTGCCGATCGGGCGAACCACGATGGGCTGCATGACGCCCTGGGCCTTGATCGACTGTGCCAGCTCTTCGAGCGCCTGCGGATCCATGTCACGACGCGGCTGGTACTTGCCGCGCTGGAGCAGATCCAGGGGAAGGTGCTGCAGCTCTCGCTGATCGGCTTGCGCCGCTTGTTCCTCCAGCGAGTTGACAGTCGGACCACTCAACAGAGCATCCAGTCCACGTCCGAGACCTCGTTTCTTGACGGCCATGGGGATTCCTTAAGTTGCCTGAGCAGCGGCGATGCGTGAGTTTTTGCGTTGACGACGAACCATTTCGCCCGCCAATGCCAAGTAGGCAACGGCGCCTCGCGATGCTTTGTCGTACGCCAGCGCCGGCATGCCGTAGCTTGGTGCTTCGGCCAGACGGATGTTGCGCGGAATGACGGTGTCGTAGAGCTGTTCGCCGAAGTGTTCCTTGAGCTGCGCCGAGACATCGTTCATCAGGCTCAGGCGCGGGTCGTACATCGTCCGCAGCAGGCCTTCGACCTTGAGGTTCGGGTTCAGCAGTTCAGCGATACGCTTGATGTTATCCACAAGGTCGCTCAAGCCTTCGAGTGCGAAGTACTCGCACTGCATGGGGATAATGACCCCGTCGGCGGCAACCAGTGCGTTCAGGGTCAGCATCGACAGCGACGGCGGGCAGTCGATCAGGATGTAATCGTAGTTTTCCCGGATCGGCGCCAGCGCACTGCGCAGACGGCTTTCCTTCATCTGCATTTCCAGCAGCACCACTTCGGCCGCGGTGAGGTCGCGGTTAGCCGGCAACAACTGGTAACCACCGTGTTCGGAGAAGTGCATGGCCTGGGCCAGATCACATTCGCCGATCAGCAGATCGTAGACCGAGTTTTCCAGGCCATGTTTATCCACACCGCTACCCATGGTGGCGTTGCCCTGTGGATCAAGGTCGATCAACAGCACCCGACGCTTGGTCGCGACCAGGGATGCTGCGAGGTTGATGCAGGTGGTGGTTTTGCCCACGCCACCCTTTTGGTTCGCAATCGCGAATACCTTAGCCATTCTTGCTTGTGTTCCCAATCATGCCGTGCGGCGCAGTATCAGCAGATGGCGTTGGCCTTGGCAACCAGGTACGGCCAGGGCGTGTTCGCTATCGAGGTGGAAGTCTGCCGGCAATGCTACCAGCTCATCGGCCGGATGAACGCCCTTCATTGCCAGCCAGCGTGTTTCGCTATCGCCGAGGTGGCGAGTCCAGTTGCTGAAGTTCTCCATGCTGCTGAACGCCCGGGAAATGATCCCGTTGAACGGCTGGGCAGGCTGGAAGGCTTCGACGCGACTGTGGATAACTTGCAGGTTATCCAGTTTGAGTTCGAGTTTGACCTGGGTCAGGAAGCGGGTTTTCTTGCCATTGCTGTCCAGGCAGGTCACCTGGGACTCGGGAAACAGGATCGCCAGCGGAATGCCAGGCATGCCGCCGCCACTGCCGACGTCGAGCCAGCGTCCGTTTTCGATGAATGACATCACGCTCAGACTGTCGAGCAGGTGACGGGAGACCATTTCGTCCGGATCACGCACGGCGGTGAGGTTGTAAGCCTTGTTCCATTTGATCAACAGGGCCAGGTAACCCAGCAGTTGCGTGTGCTGGGTTTCTGTCAGTGTGACGCCAAGCTGGCGGGCACCTGTGGATAACTCTTCTGCGTGTTGCGAAGTGACCAACGAACTCAAGCGCTTTGCTCCAACTGACGGCCCGCGCCGCGTTTTTTCAAATGAATCATCAACAGCGAAATGGCCGCTGGCGTTACGCCCGGGATACGCGAGGCCTGGCCCAAAGTCTCTGGACGGGTCGCACCGAGCTTGCTCTGGATCTCTTTGGAGAGACCGGAAATGTTCGTGTAATCGATATCCACAGGCAGTTTGGTGTCTTCGCTGGCGCGCAAGCGGGCGATTTCATCCTGTTGACGATCGATGTAGCCGGCGTACTTGGTCTTGATTTCGACCTGCTCGGCAACCTGTGGATCTTCTGCGCCCCCACCAGTCACGGCGATCAGACCAGCGTAGTCGATTTCCGGACGGCTCAGCAGGTTGAGCAAATTGTATTCGTGGGTCAGCGGCGTACCGAACTTCTCGGAAATCGCATCGCCCTGCTCGGTGCCTGGGCGAACCCAGGTACTTTTCAAGCGTTGCTCTTCCAGTTCGATGCTTTCGCGCTTTTTGCAGAAAGCTGCCCAACGCTCGTCATCCACCAGGCCCAGTTCGCGACCTTTTTCGGTCAAGCGCAGGTCGGCGTTGTCTTCACGAAGGATCAAGCGGTACTCGGCACGGGACGTGAACATCCGGTATGGCTCTTGAGTACCAAGGGTAATCAGGTCGTCGACCAACACGCCGATGTAGGCCTCGTCGCGACGCGGGCACCAGGCATCTTTGCCTTGTGCACGCAGTGCTGCGTTGGTCCCGGCCAGCAAACCCTGGGCGCCGGCTTCTTCGTAACCGGTGGTGCCGTTGATTTGCCCGGCAAAGAACAGGCCGCCGATGACTTTGGTTTCCAGGCTGTACTTCAGGTCGCGCGGGTCGAAGTAGTCGTACTCGATGGCGTAGCCCGGACGCACGATGTGCGCGTTTTCCATGCCGCGGATCGATTGCACGATCTGCAGTTGCACGTCGAACGGCAAGCTTGTGGATATCCCGTTCGGATACAGCTCGTTTGTCGTCAGGCCTTCCGGTTCGATGAAGACCTGGTGGCTTTCCTTGTCGGCAAAGCGATGGATCTTGTCTTCGATCGACGGGCAATAACGCGGACCGATCCCTTCGATCTCACCGGCAGCGGAATACATCGGCGAACGGTCGAGGTTCGCGGCAATGATTTCGTGGGTGCGCGCATTCGTGTGGGTAATCCAGCAACTGACCTGCCGTGGATGCTGTTCTTTGTTGCCCATGAACGACATCACCGGGATCGGCGTATCGCCCGGTTGTTCGGCCATCACCGAGAAATCCACAGACCGGCCGTCGATACGCGGCGGAGTACCGGTTTTCAAACGACCCACACGCAATGGCAGTTCACGCAGACGGTGAGCCAGCGCAATCGACGGCGGATCACCGGCGCGACCGCCGGAAAAATTCTGCAAACCGATGTGGATAAGTCCACCGAGGAACGTACCGGTGGTCAACACCACCGAATCGGCGAAGAAACGCAGGCCCATTTGGGTGACAACACCACGGACTTGTTCCTGCTCGACGATCAGATCGTCAGCGGCCTGTTGAAATATCCACAGGTTCGGCTGGTTTTCCAGGATTTCGCGAACCGCGGCCTTGTACAGAACCCGGTCTGCCTGTGCGCGGGTTGCACGTACGGCCGGGCCTTTGCGGCTGTTCAACACGCGAAACTGGATACCGCCTTTATCGGTAGCCATGGCCATCGCGCCACCGAGGGCATCGATTTCCTTGACCAGATGGCTTTTGCCGATCCCGCCAATGGCCGGGTTGCAACTCATGGCACCGAGGGTTTCCACGTTATGCGTCAGCAACAGGGTTTTAACCCCCATACGTGCTGAGGCCAGTGCTGCCTCGGTACCGGCATGACCGCCGCCGATGACGATCACTTCAAAACGGGAAGGGAAATCCACCACGCACCTCGTGCCTGCTTAAGTAGGTAATTCAGGAATAGTTTGAGCTCAGGTTTTTGGACCTGGTCGACAAGTATAGGGACTTCGCCCTTCCTAAAGAACCCTTTGCACAAAATTTAACCAGCTGTGGAAAACTCGGGGTTATAGAAATTAAAAAGAAAGAAATTTATTAAATCTTTGTTTTTATGTTTATTTCTATGCACATGCCTTTCTGTGGATAGATCTATACAGCCCTTTGTTTTCAATGTGTACAGAGATTCAAAACCCTGTGTCCATGTGCCAATGAGGCCCTTGGATAACCGGTGTAAGCCTGTGGATGAAACGGGTGGTTATCCACAGAGGTGGTTATGTTCAGTTTTCAGGCCCTGTTATCAACTGACCTTAGCGGCGGTTATTCACAGGGCTTAATCCACAGAAAAGCGCCGTTTGCCCGAAATCCGGGTACAGGAATTGCGCCCAAGCAGACGAAGTCCGCTCGGCACTGGAGGTTTTTTCAGAAAAGGAGAGAGCAGACAGGCACGAATGGCCTGTCTGTGAATAACAGGAGGGCTACTTACCGATACAGAAGCTGGAGAAAATTCGCCCCAGCAGGTCGTCAGAGCTGAAAGCACCGGTGATTTCACCCAGCGACTGCTGAGCCTGGCGCAAATCCTCGGCCAACAACTCGCCAGCACCGGCCAGGGTCAATTGGGCACGACCATGCTCGAGAGCAGCACTGGCATGACGTAGCGCCTCCAGGTGGCGCCGGCGAGCACTGAAACTGCTTTCGGACGTCTGTTCATAACCCATGCAGGCCTTGAGGTGATCACGCAGTAGCTCCAGGCCGACACCACCAGACTTGGCGCTAAGGCTGATGGTGACGTGACCGTCGTCGCTGACCTCCAGGGCAATGGCTTCGCCCGTAAGGTCGGCCTTGTTGCGGATCAGGGTGACTTTCGCGGGATCGGGACGGATTTCGAGAAATTCCGGCCACAGCGCGAACGGATCGAGGGCTTCCGGTGCCGAAGCATCGACCACCAGCAATACTCGATCTGCTTCGCCGATGGCTTTCAGGGCTCGCTCGACGCCGATTTTTTCCACATGATCATCGGTATCGCGCAGACCGGCGGTATCCACCACGTGCAACGGCATGCCATCAATGTGGATATGTTCACGAAGCACGTCCCGGGTGGTGCCGGCAATTTCGGTCACGATCGCCGCTTCACGCCCGGCCAGGGCATTGAGCAGGCTGGATTTACCGGCATTCGGACGACCGGCAATCACCACGGTCATGCCGTCACGCAGCAAGGCGCCCTGCCCGGCTTCGCGCATGACGGTGGATAACTCGTCGCGCACTTTGTCGAGCATGCTCAGGACGTGGCCATCGGCGAGGAAGTCGATTTCCTCTTCCGGGAAATCGATGGCCGCTTCGACATAGATGCGCAGGCCGATCAATTGCTCGGTGAGGTTGTGCACACGTGACGAGAAAGCCCCCTGCAGGGAGCGCAACGCGTTTCTCGCAGCCTGGGCAGAACTGGCTTCAATCAGGTCGGCAATGGCTTCGGCCTGAGCCAGATCAAGTTTGTCGTTGAGGAAGGCGCGCTCACTGAATTCCCCCGGTCGGGCGAGCCGGCAACCCAGTTCCAGGCAGCGCTTGAGCAGCATATCCAGAACGATCGGGCCGCCGTGGCCTTGCAACTCCAGCACATCTTCGCCAGTGAAAGAGTTCGGGCCCGGGAAATACAGGGCGATGCCTTGGTCCAGTACTTCATCGTTTTCACTTAAAAACGGACCGTAGTGAGCAAATCGCGGCTTGAGTTCGCGACCGCTGAAAGCCTTGGCCGCAACGCTGGCCAACGGCCCGGAAATACGGACGATGCCTACACCGCCGCGACCTTGAGCGGTGGCGACGGCGGCGATGGTTTCACGAGGAGCGCTCATAAACCGGTATCCAGACAAAAGTGACAGATAGCAAAACGCCCCACTAGGGGGCGTTTTGAGTGGTTATCCACAGTGTAAATCAGGCAGCTGCTTTGGTAGCCGCTTCGATCTTACGAGTGATGTACCACTGTTGGGCGATCGACAGGCAGTTGTTCACTACCCAGTACAGCACCAGACCCGCCGGGAACCACAGGAAGAAGAAGGTGAAGATGATTGGCATCAGCTTCATCACCTTGGCCTGCATCGGATCCGGTGGAGTCGGGTTCAGCTGCTGCTGGATGAACATGGTTGCACCCATGATGATCGGCAGAATGAAGAACGGATCCTTGATCGACAGGTCAGTAATCCACAGCATGAACGGCGCCTGACGCATCTCGACGCTTTCCAGCAGAACCCAGTACAGCGAGAGGAAAACCGGCATCTGCACGAGGATTGGCAAGCAACCACCCAGCGGATTGATCTTCTCTTTCTTGTACAGCTCCATCATGGCTTGCGACATTTTCTGCCGGTCATCGCCATGTTGCTCTTTCAGCGCTGCCAGTTTCGGTGCCACTGCACGCATGCGCGCCATGGATTTGTAGCTGGCAGCCGACAGTGGGAAGAAAATCCCTTTGATCAGCATGGTCAGGAAGATGATCGACCAGCCCCAGTTACCCACAATGGCGTGGATGTGTTGCAGCAACCAGAAGATCGGTTGGGCGATGAACCACAGAATGCCGTAGTCGACGGTCAGTTCCAGACCTGGGGACAACTCTTTCAGCACAGCCTGGCTTTTCGGACCTGCGTACAGAACAGCGCTGGTCTCAGCCTTGGCACCCGGTGCAACACTCATCGATGGGCCGGTGTAGCCAATGATGTAGTTGCCTTTGCTGTCTTTACGGGTCTGGACGACGTTGTTTTCGCCCTTGGCCGGAATCCATGCGGTCACGAAGTAGTGCTGCAACCAGGCAACCCAACCGCCAGTGACGGTTTCTTTCAACGGCGCCTTGTCCATGTCCTTCATGGACACTTTCTTGTACGGCTCCGAACTTGTCCACAGGGCGGCGCCCAGGTAAGTCGCGGTGCCGGTAGCCGTGGTCGACGAAGGATCGGCGCTGGCGTCGCGCTTCAACTGGGCGAACATCGCACCGGTCCAGGGCTGGGCGCTCTGGTTGTCGATCAGGTAGGAAACAGTTACGTCGTACAGGCCGCGTTTCAGGGTGAAACGCTTGATATAGTTGACGCCGTCCTTGCTGAACTTCAGGTCTACGACCAATTGGTCCTGACCGTCAGCCAGTTGATAAACCTTCTTCTCCGAGGAATAAACCGGACGACCGGCCGGATTTGCATCCGGACCGTTGCTTCCGATCAGACCGCTTTGCGCCAGATAAGTACGTTCGCCGCCATTATCGAACAGCTGGAACGGAATTTCCGGGTGATCCTGACGACGCGGATACAGCGGCAGGGTCAGCTGGGCAACATCGCCACCTTGTGGGTCGACAGCCAGGTCCAGTACATCCGTTTTGATCTGGATGAGGTCCTTGCTCACAGCCACCGGAGTTTCGGCAGGTGCGCTGGTGTCGCTTGCAGCACGTGGAATGTCGTCACTGGCGGAAGCGTTGGAGCCAGATGCCGTATCCGGCAGGCCCGATGCAGTCGTATTGGTGGCAACATTCTGAGTCGGCAGGGCAGCCTGGCCATAGTCCTGGTTCCATTTAAGAACCATAACGTAGGACACGATTGCCAGGGCGACGATCAGGATCGTGCGTTTGATATCCATGATTACTCGGCCATCGAAGAAGAACGGGAGGTAGGGATAGGTGGAACCGGGTCATAACCACCGGGATTCCACGGATGACAGCGACCTAAACGACGAAAGGTCAGCCAGCCACCGCGAAGAAGGCCATGATTTTCGATGGCTTCTAACGCGTAGCAGGAACAACTGGGGTAGAAACGACAGTGACTGGCCATCAGGGGACTAATGGCATAGCGATAAAACTGGATCGGAACGAGTGCCAGTTTACGCATCTGGACTGTCTACCCCTACAGTTTCGGTTTTGACTGCTGGTACCGGCGAACTGCGAGCCAGACGCTTCCAGAGTTTGCCGAAATGCTGAATCAATTCGGGGTTTTCTACATCACCCAAACCTTTGCGCGCGACGATAACGATGTCCCAGCCGACCAGAGAATCCTGGTTCAGGCGAAACGACTCGCGCATCAGACGTTTGAGGCGATTGCGCTCGACGGAGAGCTTTACGCTCTTTTTCCCGATAACCAACCCGAGACGGGGGTGATCAAGATCGTTGTTGCGCGCAAGGAGCAGGAGATTTTTCCCCGGAACCTTGCCGGTAGGGGAGTCAAAGACCGCCTTGAATTGCCGGGGGGTAAGCAGACGCTTTTCCCGACTGAAGTCCTGACTCACCTCCAGTGCCGGATTATCAAACTGCCAGACGCGCACGACCTTTGGCGCGACGACGCGACAGGACGGCACGACCGTTCTTGGTAGCCATGCGAGCACGGAAACCGTGGGTACGAGCGCGTTTGATAGTGCTTGGTTGGAAAGTACGTTTCATTGTCGTGTTACCTGGTTCGTCCACAACGGGCCGGAATGGCCCCCGTTTTAAGAGACCGGGGATTCTAGAGAAAGCAAGCCTTCAGGTCAATTTCCAACCAGCGTTTCCTTATAAATAGATCTCCGGACGTTTTCCGCTGAACGAACCGTCGGCAAATATAAAAATAAGAAAGGAAAGTATTTAAAGCTTTTCTGTAAAGCTTATAAAAGCTAGGCCCGCAGTCTTCTGTGGATAAGTCGATTCAGCCCTTGTTTTGTCTGCTGTACAGAGAATGACAACTACAGTGGAAAACAGTGTTCAGCCTGTGCTGCGCTGTCGGATAACCTGTGTGTGGAAGCTGGGTTTATCCACAGGCCGGTTATCCACCGAGTTTCGCCCCCACTTGTGCAATGACCTTAACCCCGGTTATCCACAGAGCTTATGCACAGACCACTGGTCGTCTTTTTTGCGTATGAAACGGCGATTCTTCTTGGTCGATGAACCACCTTCGTGTGGATAAGTCGGCGTCTGGTCGCTACAATGGCCGCTTGTTTTTGCCTCACCGGCTTTCAACTTAGGGGATATCCGTGTCAGTGGAACTTTGGCAGCAGTGCGTGGAGCTTTTGCGCGATGAGCTGCCTGCCCAACAATTCAACACTTGGATCCGTCCACTACAGGTCGAAGCTGAAGGCGACGAGTTGCGTGTCTATGCACCCAATCGTTTTGTTCTGGACTGGGTCAATGAAAAGTACCTGGGGCGTGTTCTCGAATTGCTCGATGAGCACGGCAATGGCATGGCGCCTGCGCTTTCCTTATTAATAGGCAGCAAACGCAGTTCGGCACCCCGTGCCGCACCCAATGCTCCCCTGGCTGCCGCGGCTTCCCAGGCCCAGGCTGCTCAAGCGCCCGCCAGTCCACCGCCAGCACCTGCCGCCGCGTCGACCAAGCGTGCGCCGCAAAAAGTGGCTGAGGTCACCGAGGAAGAACCTTCCCGTGACAGCTTCGACCCGATGGCCGGCGCCAGTTCGCAACAGGCACCTGTGCGCGCCGAGCAACGTACCGTGCAGGTTGAAGGTGCGCTCAAGCACACCAGTTACCTGAACCGCACCTTTACCTTTGAGAACTTCGTTGAAGGTAAATCCAACCAGTTGGCGCGCGCCGCCGCATGGCAGGTGGCAGACAACCCCAAGCACGGTTACAACCCGCTGTTCCTTTATGGTGGCGTCGGCCTGGGTAAAACCCACTTGATGCACGCTGTGGGTAACCATCTATTAAAGAAGAACCCGAATGCCAAGGTGGTGTACCTGCATTCCGAGCGTTTCGTGGCGGACATGGTCAAAGCCCTGCAACTGAACGCGATCAACGAGTTCAAGCGCTTCTACCGTTCGGTGGATGCGTTGCTGATCGATGACATTCAGTTCTTCGCCCGCAAGGAGCGTTCCCAGGAAGAGTTTTTCCACACCTTCAACGCCCTGCTCGAAGGTGGCCAGCAAGTCATTCTCACCAGTGACCGCTACCCGAAAGAAATCGAAGGCCTTGAAGAACGGCTCAAATCCCGTTTCGGCTGGGGCCTGACCGTAGCGGTCGAGCCGCCGGAACTGGAAACCCGCGTGGCGATCCTGATGAAGAAGGCCGATCAGGCCAAAGTCGAGCTGCCTCACGACGCCGCGTTCTTCATTGCCCAACGTATTCGCTCAAACGTCCGTGAGCTGGAAGGCGCGCTCAAACGCGTGATCGCCCACTCGCACTTCATGGGTCGCGATATCACCATCGAGCTGATTCGCGAATCCCTTAAGGACTTGTTGGCGTTGCAGGATAAACTGGTGTCTGTGGATAACATTCAGCGCACTGTCGCCGAGTACTACAAGATCAAGATCTCAGATTTGCTGTCCAAACGCCGTTCGCGTTCGGTCGCTCGTCCGCGTCAGGTCGCCATGGCGTTGTCCAAGGAACTGACCAACCACAGCCTGCCGGAAATTGGTGACGTGTTTGGCGGTCGCGACCATACAACGGTCTTGCACGCGTGCCGCAAGATCAACGAACTTAAGGAATCCGACGCGGACATCCGCGAGGACTACAAGAACCTGCTGCGTACGCTGACCACTTGATGAATACCAGCGCAGCTTATTAAGGCAAGGGACTAGACCATGCATTTCACCATTCAACGCGAAGCCCTGTTGAAACCCCTGCAACTGGTCGCAGGCGTCGTCGAACGCCGACAGACCTTGCCGGTGCTTTCCAACGTGCTGCTGGTTGTCGAAGGCCAGCAACTGTCGCTGACCGGTACCGACCTGGAAGTCGAGCTGGTCGGTCGTGTTCAACTCGAAGAGCCGGCGGATCCGGGTTCCATCACCGTGCCGGCGCGCAAGCTGATGGACATCTGCAAAAGCCTGCCGAACGATGCGCTGATCGACATCAAGGTCGATGAGCAGAAGCTTGTGGTCAAAGCCGGCCGTAGCCGCTTCACCCTGTCGACACTGCCAGCCAATGACTTCCCTACTGTGGAAGAAGGCCCGGGTTCGCTGACCTGCAGCCTGGAGCAAAGCAAACTGCGTCGTCTGATCGAACGCACCAGCTTCGCCATGGCCCAGCAGGACGTGCGTTACTACCTCAACGGCATGTTGCTGGAAGTGTCCGCTGGCGTAATCCGCGCCGTAGCCACCGACGGTCATCGTCTGGCCATGTGCTCGATGCAGGCCGATATCGGCCAGCCGGATCGTCACCAGGTCATCGTGCCGCGCAAAGGTATCCTTGAACTGGCACGCCTGCTCACCGAGCCGGACGGCAATGTCAGTATCGTGCTGGGTCAGCACCACATCCGCGCCACCACCGGGGAATTCACCTTCACCTCGAAACTGGTCGACGGCAAATTCCCGGACTACGAGCGTGTTCTGCCTAAGGGCGGAGACAAGCTGGTGCTGGGTGATCGCCAGGCGCTGCGCGAAGCGTTCAGCCGTACCGCGATTCTGTCCAACGAAAAGTACCGTGGTATCCGTCTGCAACTGGCCAGCGGTCAGCTGAAGATCCAGGCGAACAACCCGGAGCAGGAAGAAGCGGAAGAAGAAGTGGGCGTTGAATACAACGGTGGCTCCCTGGAAATCGGCTTCAACGTGAGCTACCTGCTCGACGTACTGGGCGTGATGACCACCGAGCAGGTTCGTCTGATCCTGTCCGACTCCAACAGCAGCGCGCTGGTGCAGGAATCGGATAACGACGACTCGGCCTACGTTGTCATGCCGATGCGTCTGTAATCATGCTCAGCAGAAGCTAGATGTCCTTAAGTCGCGTCTCGGTCACCGCGGTGCGCAATCTGCATCCGGTGACCTTCTCCCCCTCCCCCCGCATCAATATTCTTTACGGCGCCAACGGCAGCGGCAAAACCAGTGTTCTGGAAGCCATCCATCTGCTGGGGCTTGCCCGTTCGTTTCGCAGCACCCGCCTGTTGCCGGTCATTCAATACGAACAACTGGCGTGCACAGTCTTTGGCCAGGTTGAGCTGGCAGAGGGCGGGCATAGCGCCTTGGGCATTTCGCGGGATCGCCAAGGCGAATTTCAGATCCGTATCGATGGGCAGAACGCGCGCAGCGCCGCACAACTGGCCGAGATCTTGCCACTGCAATTGATCAATCCGGACAGCTTTCGATTGCTGGAAGGTGCGCCGAAGATTCGCCGGCAGTTTCTGGACTGGGGTGTGTTCCACGTGGAACCGCGCTTCATGTCAACCTGGCAGCGCTTGCAGAAGGCCCTGCGCCAGAGAAACTCTTGGCTGCGGCATGGTACACTTGACGCCGTTTCGCAAGCGGTTTGGGACAGGGAACTGTGCCAGGCCAGCGCTGAAATTGATGAATACCGCCGCGCTTATATCAAAGCCTTGAAACCAGTCTTTGAACAAACCTTGAGCGATCTGGTTGAGCTTGAAGGCTTGACGCTCAGCTATTACCGCGGCTGGGACAAAGACCGTGAACTGAGTGCCGTACTCGCTGGATCCCTTCAACGGGATCAGCAAATGGGGCATACCCAGGCCGGACCACAACGTGCTGATTTGCGTCTCAGACTGGGCGCGCACAACGCCGCGGACATCTTGTCCCGTGGCCAGCAGAAGTTGGTGGTTTGCGCATTACGGATTGCCCAAGGGCACTTGGTCAGCCAGGCTCGACGCGGTCAGTGTATTTATCTGGTGGATGACTTGCCGTCCGAGCTGGACGAGCACCACCGTCGCGCGCTTTGCCGCTTGTTGGAAGACTTACGCTGCCAGGTGTTTATCACCTGTGTAGATCACGAATTATTGAGGGAAGGCTGGCAGACGGAAACGCCAGTCGCTCTGTTCCACGTGGAACAGGGCCGTATCACCCAGACCCACGACCATCGGGAGTGAAGGCATTGAGCGAAGAAAATACGTACGACTCAACGAGCATTAAAGTGCTGAAAGGCCTGGATGCCGTACGCAAACGTCCCGGTATGTACATTGGTGACACCGACGATGGCAGCGGTCTGCACCACATGGTGTTCGAAGTGGTCGATAACTCGATCGACGAAGCTCTCGCCGGCCACTGCGACGACATCAGCATCATCATCCACCCGGATGAGTCCATCACCGTTCGTGACAACGGTCGTGGCATCCCGGTAGACGTGCACAAAGAAGAAGGCGTTTCGGCAGCCGAGGTCATCATGACCGTGCTGCACGCCGGCGGTAAGTTCGACGACAACTCCTACAAAGTATCCGGTGGTCTGCACGGTGTAGGTGTGTCGGTGGTGAACGCACTGTCCAAAGAACTGGTCCTGACCGTTCGCCGTAGCGGCAAAATCTGGGAACAGACTTACGTACACGGTGTTCCGCAAGAACCGATGAAAATCGTTGGTGAGAGCGAAACCACGGGCACCCAGATTCACTTCAAGCCATCGGCTGAAACCTTCAAGAATATCCACTTCAGCTGGGACATCCTGGCCAAGCGGATTCGTGAACTGTCCTTCCTAAACTCCGGTGTCGGCATCGTCCTCAAGGACGAGCGCAGCGGCAAGGAAGAGCTGTTCAAGTACGAAGGCGGCCTGCGTGCGTTCGTTGAATACCTGAACACCAACAAGACTGCGGTCAACCAGGTGTTCCACTTCAACATTCAGCGTGAAGACGGCATCGGCGTGGAAATCGCCCTGCAGTGGAACGACAGTTTCAACGAGAACCTGTTGTGCTTCACCAACAACATCCCACAGCGCGACGGCGGTACTCACCTGGTGGGTTTCCGTTCCGCACTGACGCGTAACCTCAACACCTACATCGAAGCAGAAGGCCTGGCGAAGAAGCATAAAGTCGCCACCACCGGTGACGATGCCCGTGAAGGCCTGACCGCGATCATTTCGGTAAAAGTGCCGGATCCGAAGTTCAGCTCCCAGACCAAAGACAAGCTGGTGTCTTCCGAAGTGAAGACCGCGGTCGAACAGGAAATGGGCAAGTACTTCTCCGACTTCCTGCTGGAAAACCCGAACGAAGCCAAACTGGTCGTCGGCAAGATGATCGACGCGGCTCGTGCCCGTGAAGCGGCGCGTAAAGCCCGTGAGATGACCCGCCGCAAAGGCGCGCTGGACATCGCCGGCCTGCCAGGCAAACTGGCCGACTGCCAGGAAAAGGACCCTGCCCTGTCCGAACTGTACCTCGTGGAAGGTGACTCCGCGGGTGGCTCTGCCAAGCAAGGACGTAACCGTCGGACCCAAGCCATCCTGCCGCTGAAGGGCAAGATCCTGAACGTCGAGAAGGCGCGCTTCGACAAGATGATCTCTTCGCAAGAAGTGGGCACCTTGATCACCGCGCTGGGCTGTGGCATCGGCCGCGACGAGTACAATATCGACAAGCTGCGCTACCACAACATCATCATCATGACCGATGCTGACGTCGACGGTTCGCACATCCGTACATTGCTGCTGACCTTCTTCTTCCGTCAATTGCCGGAGCTGATCGAGCGTGGCTACATCTACATCGCCCAGCCGCCGCTGTACAAAGTGAAGAAAGGCAAGCAAGAGCAATACATCAAAGACGACGACGCCATGGAAGAGTACATGACGCAGTCGGCGCTTGAAGATGCGAGCCTGCACCTGAACGAAGAAGCACCGGGTATCTCCGGTGAAGCCCTCGAGCGTCTGGTGACTGACTTCCGTCTGGTGATGAAGACCCTCAAGCGTCTGTCGCGCCTGTACCCACAGGAGCTGACCGAGCACTTCATCTACCTGCCAGCGGTGAGCATGGAGCAACTGTCCGATCACGCAGCGATGCAAGATTGGCTGGCTCAGTACGAAGTTCGCCTGCGCACCGTCGAGAAGTCCGGCCTGGTTTACAAAGCCAGCCTGCGTGAAGACCGTGAACGTAACGTTTGGCTGCCAGAGGTCGAACTGATCTCCCACGGCCTGTCGAACTACGTCACCTTCAACCGCGATTTTTTCGGCAGCAACGATTACAAGACTGTCGTTTCGCTAGGCGCTCAACTGAGCACCCTGCTGGACGACGGCGCGTACATCCAGCGTGGCGAGCGCAAGAAGCCGGTGACCGAGTTCAAGGAAGCCCTTGAATGGCTTATGGCTGAAAGCACCAAGCGTCACACCATCCAGCGATACAAAGGTCTGGGCGAAATGAACCCGGATCAGCTGTGGGAAACCACCATGGACCCAAGCCAGCGCCGGATGCTCAAAGTGACCATCGAAGACGCCATTGGCGCGGACCAGATCTTCAACACCCTGATGGGTGATGCGGTCGAACCTCGTCGTGACTTCATCGAAAGCAACGCCCTGGCGGTGTCCAACCTGGACTTCTGATCCCGGTCGATGCCAATGAAAAGGCCAACGCATTGCGTTGGCCTTTTTTATTGCCTGCGTTTCACTCGCGCGCCCCCACCACACTCTCCAACCGATACCCATACCCGTAAATCGTCAGCAACTGCCAACCGCGGTCCGCCGTCAGGCCAAGCTTGTTGCGCAGGCGATAGATGTGCGTATCCAGCGGCCGGGACGACGACATTTCTTCATGGGGCCAGAGTCGTTCGTACAGGTAATCCCGCGACAGCGGTCGGCCGAGGTTGCTGAACAGGCAATGCGCCAGGCGGTACTCGCGTTCGGTCATGACGATCGGTTTGCCGTCGCGAGTGACGGTCAGTTCGGCGTCGTCGAAAACGAGGCCATTGAAGCTCAACACTTCAGCAGTTGCGCGCTGCTGGGCATGGCGGCGCAGTACCGCGCCAACACGGGCTTTCAGTTCATTGGGGCGGAAAGGTTTGCTGACGTAGTCGTCGGCGCCAGCATTCAGGGCCTGAACGATATCGCTTTCGCCGTCGCGACTGGTGAGCATGATTGCCGCCGGCGGTGCTTCCATGTGTTCGCGGGTCCATAGCAGCAATGACAAACCCGTGAGGTCTGGCAGTTGCCAGTCGAGGATCAGCAGGTCGAAGGTCTCCCGACGCAATTGTCGCAACAGGTCTTCGGCCCGTTCGAAGCTGTGCAGCGACCACGGCTGCTTTCCGGCTTCGGCCATTTGTTGCAGGGTTTGTTCGACCCGGCGCAGTTCGGCGGGCTCATCGTCCAGAATCGCAACACGCATACAGGTGATTCCTTGTCGCTTGGGCAGCTCTTCATCGACCATAGCGGCTCAATCGATACAGTGAAAGCAAGCGCCCCGCCGTTGGTCGCGGCGTCCGCTATGATTCTTTGAGTCGAATCCTCAGGCGTAGGAATCATGAAACCGTTTATCCCGCCCTGCCCTGTTGGCCATGTTTGACCAACGTAGCCGTGAAAGCCGAGAGCCCAGCCAGGTACAGCGATTGTTTCGGCAATTGGTGCGCGAGTGGTTGTGGATAAGTCTTGTGCTGTTACCGCTGACGACGTTGCTGTCCTATCGCGTGCAAATCAACCTGGGTGATGCATCCCCGGGCTTGAGCGCAGGGCTTTCCCTTGGTCTGGTGACGTGCGTGCTCGGGTTGCTGCTGTGGCGCCCGCGCCTGGCGCTCTGGTTGACGCTCACGGGGATGGCTTGTGCGTTGCTGACCAGCGCCGGCCTTGCGGAGTTCAAGCGCTGGTGGTGGTCACCGACGCCTGCGGTGCTGGGGATGCTGTTTGGTTATCTGATCTGGAACTGGCGGCGCCTCAGTGTGGTGCTGACCTATTTCGGTTGGGAATTGGCGCGGTTGGACAGCGAGCCGAAAGTGTTTCCGGAGCGCCGTCGTGCCCAGTATCCCGGTGGCGACCGTTTGCAGAAGCAGATCATGGCGCTGGAACAAGCCATGAGCCTGACCCGCGATACCCACCGATTTATCGCCGATGGCCTGGAGTACTTGCCGGTGGCCACGTTGATCAGCGATCCCCAGGGGCAGATTCTGCTCGGCAACCGCAAGGCCCGCGACCTGTTTGGTGGCGATCTGGTCGGCGATGATGTGCTCGGGCGACTTAAACAGCTGGGTTATCCGGATATGAACCGTGGGCCGGGCTCATCTTTATCGACACTGCCGTTGCTGGAGTTTCGCGACCTAAAGGAACGCAGCCTGCGTCTGGAGCGTGCCGAGCTGTTACCAGTAGACGGGGAAACCCCTGTCGGCTGGTTGTGGAACCTGACTGACCTGAGTGTCGAACGTGATGCAGAAGAGCAACGCGCGGTCCTGTTGCGTTTTCTGTCCCACGACCTGCGGGCACCCCACTCGGCCATCCTCGCGCTGCTCGATGTGCATCGTCATCAGGTGGGCGGTGACCTGCAACTCTTCGATCAAATCGAAAGGCAGGTACGCCGGGCCCTGGAACTGACTGACGGCTTCGTTCAACTGGCGAGGGCCGAGTCCGAGGCTTATCAGTTTCAGCCGAGCCTGTTTGCGATGCTGGTACTGGATGTATTCGATCAGGCGCTGCCCATCGCGCAGCTGAAACAGATCGAACTGGTTCATCAAGTGGAAGAAGAGGCACAGGAAAGTCTGGTTCTGGCGGATCAGGCACTGCTGACCCGGGCGTTGTTCAATCTGCTGGAAAATGCCATCAAGTACAGTGTTTCAGGTACTCGTATCCATTTGCGCGTCAGTCAACGCGACGGCTGGCTGATCTGTGAGCTCATCGATCAGGGCAAAGGCATCACCGCAGAGGAGTTACCCGAACTGTTCAGCCAATACCGGCGCTTTTCTTCCGCCCAGGGTATCGATGGCGTGGGGCTGGGATTGTCGATGGTCAAAGCCGTTGTGGATCGGCACGGCGGGCGAATCGAGTGTCAGAGCGAGGTGGGTCGGGGCACGACATTCAGGCTGCAATTTCCGCTATTTACAGAATGAAAGCGAGCGACCCAGGTCGCCCTGTCATGTCGCCAGTCTGCGATTGTTCCGGGCATAAAAAAACCGGCTATATCAGCCGGTTTTTTTACGTCCGAAAAAAACTTATGCACGTTTTTATGATTTTTATCTCTCTGAGAAATATGTAAAAAAATCATAAACTTACGTACAAATAACGACGGTTTTCAGTGGAACGGTACACAGGTTATCCACAGAATCTCAGACAGCCACCTGATCGTTTGAAACCGGCGCTTGCGGAGCCGGTGGCAGCGAGCCCATTTCCCGTTGCATCTGCTCATTCCACGCCTGAACCCGGTCGTTCAATTCGGCAATGGCTCGTGGCCCGTTGCCTTCGGCATACATCGGTGCACCAATGATCACAGTGATGACGCCCTGCTTCTTCGCCCAACCGGTTTTCGGCCAGAACTTGCCTGCGTTGTGCGCAATCGGCAGCACCGGCAATTCGGCGTTGACCGCCAATGCGCTGCCACCGCGCGAGAACTTTCCGACGGTGCCGAAAGGAACGCGCGTGCCTTCGGGGAAGATCAGCACCCAGACATTGTCCTTGAGCAGTTCATCGCCCTTCTTCGCAACATGCTTGAGTGCGGCTTTCGGGTTGTCGCGATCGATGGCGATCGGTCGCAGCATGGCCATGGCCCAACCGAAGAACGGCACATAGAGCAGTTCACGTTTGAGCACCTGGCTCAGCGGTGAAAAGTAAGCAGAGAGAAAGAACGTCTCCCACGTGCTCTGGTGGTTCGACTGAATGACGCAAGGCCGTTCAGGTACGTTCTCGGCACCCTTCACTTCGTAGCGGATACCCAGAAACACTTTGCTCAGCCACAAGGCGCAGCGGCACCAGTACACGTTGATAAAGCGGTAACGTGCCTTGAAGGGCAGAAACGGCGCGATAAAAAAGCTCAGGCTGCACCACAGCAAAGAGCTGGTGCCCAGCAGCAGGTAAAAGAGGAAGGTTCTGATGGCCTGCAATATCGACATGGTGACGTTTACCGTTGCGGGAAATACCCGCCTATGTAAAGCGCACTTCCCTATCATCCTATGCCAGGAATTTCAGAAGCGCACACTTAGTTAAGTGCATTTGTGCACAAGTTCTGCGGCAATCGCCGCCAGATCGTCAAAAATCAATGTGCCAACCGGAAGGGTTTTACCCAAAGTCTTTTCGCCTTTCCCGGTCTTTACCAAAACTGGCTGTGAATCGACGGCTTTGGCGGCTTCCAGGTCACCAAGGCTGTCGCCGACGAACCAGAGATTGGTCAGCGACACGTTGTAATGAGCGGCGATGGTTTTCAACATCCCGGGTTTCGGCTTGCGGCAATCGCAGCCTTCGTCCGGCCCGTGGGGGCAGTAGACGATCAGGCCGACTTCACCGCCCTGCTCTGCCACCAGCGCGCGCAAGCGCTCGTGCATGGCATCCAGGGTGGCGAGGTCGTAATAGCCGCGAGCGATGCCCGACTGGTTGGTGGCGACCGCTACCGTCCAGCCGGCCTTGCTCAACTGCGCGATGGCTTCGATCGAACCGGGGAGCGGAATCCACTCCTCCACCGACTTGATGTAAGCGTCGGAGTCGTAATTGATCACTCCGTCCCGATCGAGAATCAGCAGTTTCAACAGCAATCCCTCAACCCAGCAGTGAAATGTCGGCGACACCGAGGAACAAACCACGCAGACGCGCCAGCAACGCATAACGGTTGGCGCGGACTTTTGCGTCCTCCGCGTTGACCATCACGGCTTCGAAGAACGCATCCACCGGCTCGCGCAGTGCAGCCAGGCGTGCCAGGGATTCGCTGTACTGACGCGAGGCGGCCATCGGCTGTACAGCCTGGTCAGCCTGCTGGATCGCCGAGTACAGGGAGAACTCGTTGGCGTTGTCGAAGTACTTGGCTTCCACGACTGTCGGAACGGAGCCTTCGACCTTGCTCAGCAAGTTCGACACGCGCTTGTTCACCGCGGCCAGGGCGGCGGCTTCCGGCAGTTTGCGGAAGGCCTGTACCGCTTGCACACGCTGGTCGAAGTCCAGGGCCGAGCCTGGCTTCAAGGCACGTACCGACAGGTAGGTGGCGACGTCGACGCCTTCGTCTTCGTAACGGGCACGCAGACGGTCGAAGATGAACTCCAGCACCGAGTCATTGAGGCCGGCAGCCTTGATCTTGGTCCCGAATGCATCCACGGCGAAGGCCACGGCGTCGGTCAGGTCCAGGTCCAGTTGTTTCTCGATCAGGATGCGCAACACGCCCAGTGCGGCACGGCGCAGGGCATACGGGTCTTTGCTGCCGGTCGGCAGCATGCCGATACCGAAAATACCCACGAGGGTGTCGAGCTTGTCGGCGATGGCCACGGCCGCACCGGTCAGGGTGGACGGCAGTTCAGCGCCGGCACCGCGTGGCATGTACTGCTCGTTCAGGGCCAGGGCGACATCTTCCGGCTCGCCATCGTTGAGGGCGTAGTAGTAACCGGCGACACCTTGCATCTCCGGGAACTCGCCGACCATCTCGGTCGACAGGTCGCACTTCGAAAGCAGGCCCGCACGGGCTGCCCATGCAGCGTTGCCGCCGATGCGCTGAGCGATGAATGCGGCGAGCCTGGAAACGCGCTCGGCCTTGTCGTAGACGCTGCCGAGTTTTTCCTGGAACACCACGTTCTGCAGGCGCAGGTTGAAGTCTTCGAGCTTCTGCTTCTTGTCTTGCTTGAAGAAGAACTCGGCGTCGGTCAGGCGTGGGCGGACCACTTTCTCGTTACCGGCGATGATCTGCTGCGGGTCTTTGCTTTCGATGTTGGCCACGGTAATGAAACGTGGCAGCAACTTGCCGTCGGCGTCCAGCAGGCAGAAGTACTTCTGGTTGTCCTGCATGGTGGTGATCAGGGCTTCCTGTGGCACGTCGAGGAAGCGTTCCTCGAACGAGCACACCAGCGGCACCGGCCATTCGACCAGCGCGGTCACTTCATCGAGCAGCGCTGGCGGAACGATTGCCGTGCCTTCCTGACGGGTGGCCAGCTCTTCGGTGCGCTTGCTGATGATCTCGCGACGCTCGTTGGCGTCAGCCAGCACGTAGGCGGCACGCAGGTCGGCCAGGTAGCTGGATGGCGAACCGATGCGCACGCTTTCCGGGTGATGGAAGCGGTGACCACGGGAATCGCGGCCGGCCTTCTGGGCGAGGATGGTGCAATCGATGACCTGGTCACCGAGCAGCATCACCAGCCATTGGGTCGGACGAACGAATTCTTCCTTGCGCGCGCCCCAACGCATGCGTTTCGGGATCGGCAGGTCGTTCAGGGAATCTTCGACGATGGTCGGCAGCAGGCTCGCGGTCGCCTTGCCGGCGATGCTCTGGCTGTAGCGCAGTTTCGGGCCGCTCTGATCGATTTCGCTCAGTTCGACGCCGCACTTCTTGGCGAAGCCCAGGGCCGCCTGGGTCGGGTTGCCTTCGGCATCGAATGCGGCCTGGCGTGGCGGGCCGTCGAGGTTGATGCTGCGATCCGGCTGCTGGGTGGCCAGCGAGGTGATCAGCACGGCCAGGCGGCGCGGGGCGGCATAAACAGTTTTGCTTTCGTAGTTCAGGCCGGCGGCTTGCAGGCCCTTGTCGATACCGGCGAGGAACGCCTCGGCCAGGGTGTTCAGGGCTTTGGGTGGCAGTTCTTCAGTGCCCAGTTCAACCAGAAAATCCAGAGCACTCATTGTGCAGCCTCCAGCTTGGCCAGTACTTCATCACGCAGGTCCGGGGTCGCCATCGGGAAGCCCAGCTTGGCGCGAGCCAACAGGTAGGCTTGCGCAACGGAACGCGCCAGGGTGCGTACACGCAGGATGTATTGCTGACGCGCAGTCACGGAAATTGCCCGGCGCGCATCCAGCAGGTTGAAGGTGTGGGAAGCCTTCAACACCATTTCGTAGCTCGGCAACGGCAGCGGCTGGTCGAGTTCGATCAGGCGCTTGGCTTCGCTTTCGTAGAAATCGAACAGTTCGAACAGCTTGTCGACGTTGGCGTGTTCGAAGTTGTAGGTCGACTGTTCCACTTCGTTCTGGTGGAACACGTCGCCGTAGGTCACCTTGCCGAACGGGCCGTCAGCCCAGACCAGGTCGTAGACCGAGTCCACGCCTTGCAGGTACATGGCCAAACGCTCGAGACCGTAGGTGATCTCGCCGGTCACCGGGTAGCACTCGATGCCGCCCGCTTGCTGGAAGTAGGTGAACTGGGTGACTTCCATGCCGTTGAGCCAGACTTCCCAGCCCAGACCCCAGGCGCCGAGGGTCGGCGATTCCCAGTTGTCTTCGACGAAGCGGATGTCGTGGACCAGCGGGTCCAGGCCGACGTGCTTGAGGGAGCCCAGGTACAGTTCCTGGAAATTGTCCGGGTTCGGCTTCAGGACGACCTGGAACTGGTAGTAGTGCTGCAGACGGTTCGGGTTTTCGCCGTAGCGGCCGTCAGTCGGACGACGGCTTGGCTGCACGTAGGCGGCGTTCCAGGTTTCCGGGCCAATGGCGCGCAGGAATGTTGCAGTGTGGAAAGTGCCGGCGCCTACTTCCATATCGTAGGGCTGAAGTACCACACAACCTTGCTCGGCCCAGTATTGCTGGAGGGCGAGGATCAAGTCTTGGAAGGTACGCACGGCTGGCGTAGGCTGGCTCACGAAATTCACCTGTTTCTTGGGCTGCGATTTAAAGAGCGGGAGTATACCCGATTCGTTGCTGCGCACGCCCCCTGGAGCCTTATGCCACGCTGCTTTTGGTGTTCCGAAGATCCGTTGTACATGGCTTATCACGATCAGGAGTGGGGCACGCCGCTACGCGATGCGCAGGGATTGTTCGAGTTGCTTTTGCTCGAAGGGTTCCAGGCCGGGCTTTCCTGGATCACGGTGCTGCGCAAACGCGAGCATTATCGCCAGGTGATGTTCGGCTTCGACGTCCAGCGCGTAGCGCAGATGAGCGATGCCGAAATCGACGAATTGATGCTCGATCCGGGCATCATCCGCAACCGCCTCAAACTCAACGCGGCCCGGCGCAATGCCCAGGCCTGGCTGGCGCTGGAGGACCCGGTGGAGTTTCTCTGGTCGTTTGTCGGTGGCACGCCCGTGATCAATCATTTCAAGGATCGCAGCGAAGTCCCGGCCGTTACGCCGACCGCCGTGGAAATGAGCAAAGGCCTGAAAAAAGCCGGTTTCACGTTCGTCGGGCCGACCATTTGTTACGCGCTGATGCAGGCCTCGGGCATGGTCATGGATCACACCCGCGATTGCGACCGCTACGCGCAGTTGGCGAACGGCGGTTAGAATGGCCGCCTCGCGCACAGCACAAGATCAGGAGTGACCTGTGGATAAGTTGAAAGGCGCCTTGCTGGTAGGCGCTCTGCGGCTGTTTGCCCTGCTTCCGTGGAGGGCCGTGCAGACCGTGGGCTCGGCGATTGGCTGGGTCATGTGGAAAACCCCGAACCGTTCCCGCGACGTGGTACGGATCAACCTGTCCAAATGCTTTCCGGACATGGACCCTGCCGAGCGTGAGCGCCTGGTGGGCCAGAGCCTGAAGGACATTGGCAAGTCCCTGACCGAAAGCGCCTGTGCCTGGATCTGGCCCGCCCAGCGTTCCATCGACCTGGTGCGCGAGGTCGAAGGCCTCGACGTGTTGAAAGACGCCCTCGCGTCCGGCAAAGGCGTGGTCGGCATCACCAGTCACCTGGGCAACTGGGAAGTGCTCAACCACTTCTATTGCAGCCAGTGCAAACCGATCATTTTCTACCGTCCACCCAAATTGAAGGCGGTGGATGAATTGCTGCAAAAGCAGCGGGTGCAGTTGGGTAACAAGGTCGCAGCTTCCACCAAGGAAGGCATCCTCAGCGTCATCAAGGAAGTGCGCAAAGGTGGCGCAGTGGGCATTCCCGCTGACCCGGAACCGGCTGAATCCGCCGGGATCTTCGTGCCGTTCTTCGCCACTCAGGCGCTGACCAGCAAGTTCGTGCCGAACATGCTCGCCGGCGGCAAGGCGGTCGGCGTGTTCCTGCATGCACTGCGCCTGCCGGACGGTTCAGGTTACAAGGTAATACTGGAAGCCGCGCCGGAGGCCATGTACAGCACCGATACCGAAACCTCCTGCGCGGCCATGAGCCAGGTGGTCGAGCGCTATGTGCGGGCTTATCCGAGCCAGTACATGTGGAGCATGAAGCGCTTCAAGAAGCGTCCACCGGGTGAAGCTCGCTGGTATTGATGCAAAAAATCAAAAGATCGTCCGAACGCGGCCCGAGCCTTCGGACGATCTTTTGATCTTTATTGGCCTGCGTGCGCCTGACGCTCGAGCTTCTTCAGGAACACTGTCATTTCCTTCTCGGCCTGTTTGTCACCATGGCCGCGGGCAGCTTCCAGGCCTTGCTCCCAGGCTTGTCGCGCGGCCGCAAAGTCCGCCAGCGCCAGGTGGGCCTTGCCCAGTAGTTTCCACGCCGCCGAATACTTCGGGTCGAATTCGACGCAGCGTTGAAAATGCTCCACTGCCTTGGCGTTCTCCCCCAGATCCAGATAGCCCTTGCCCAAGCCGAAGCGTAGCAAAGCGTTATCCACACCCTTGGCGAGCATTTTTTCCAGGGATTCGATCATTGGTGGATTCCTTTTTGAGGTGTGTCAGGAAGATATCCGGGATCTGGAAGTCCGCTATCGCGAGCAAGCTCGCTCCCACAGTTGATCTTCAGAAACACAAATGGTGTGTACGACCGAGAACCCTGTGGGAGCGAGCTTGCTCGCGATGAGGCCAGCCTGATCACCGAAAAATCCGGATCAGAAGAAGCTCAACCCCACATGGAACAACTTCTCCACATCGCGAATATGCTTTTTATCCACAAGGAACAAAATCACATGGTCGCCCGTTTCGATCACGGTGTCGTCATGGGCAATGATCACTTCTTCGTCGCGGATGATCGCACCGATGGTGGTGCCCGGCGGCAGGCCGATGTTCTCGATGGCCTTGCCGATCACCTTGCTTGATTTCGCATCACCATGGGCAATCGCCTCGATGGCCTCCGCCGCGCCTCGGCGCAGTGAGTGCACGCTGACGATGTCGCCCCGGCGCACGTGGGCCAGCAAGGTGCCGATGGTGGCGAGTTGAGGGCTGATGGCGATGTCGATGTCACCGCCCTGGATCAGATCGACATAAGCCGGGTTGTTGATGATGGACATCACCTTCTTCGCACCCAAGCGCTTGGCCAGAAGCGACGACATGATGTTGGCTTCGTCGTCGTTGGTCAGGGCGAGGAACAGGTCCGCGTCGGCGATGTTCTCCTCCATCAGCAGGTCGCGGTCCGAGGCGCTGCCCTGTAACACCACGGTGCTGTCGAGGTGGTCCGAGAGATGACGGCAACGGGCCGGGTTCATCTCGATGATTTTCACCTGATAACGGCTTTCGATGGCCTCGGCCAAACGCTCGCCGATTTGCCCGCCACCGGCGATGACGATGCGTTTATAGGTTTCATCGAGACGACGCATTTCGCTCATGACCGCGCGAATGTTCGCTTTGGCGGCGATGAAAAACACTTCGTCGTCGGCCTCGATCACCGTGTCGCCCTGGGGCAGGATCGGCCGGTCACGACGGAAAATCGCCGCGACACGGGTTTCAACGTTCGGCATGTGCTCGCGCAACTGCCGCAGTTGCTGACCCACCAGTGGCCCGCCGTAGTACGCCCGCACCGCCACCAGTTGCGCCTTGCCTTCGGCGAAGTCGATCACCTGCAAGGCGCCGGGGTGCTGGATCAGGCGCTTGATGTAGTTGGTAACCACTTGTTCCGGGCTGATCAGCACGTCCACCGGAATCGCTTCATTCTGGAACAATTGCTCTTCGCGGGTCAGGTACGCGGCTTCGCGAACCCGGGCGATTTTGGTCGGGGTGTGGAACAGGGTGTGGGCGACCTGGCAGGCGACCATGTTGGTTTCATCACTGTTGGTCACCGCGACCAGCATGTCGGCATCATCCGCTCCGGCTTGACGCAACACAGTCGGGAATGAGCCACGACCTTGTACCGTGCGGATGTCCAGGCGGTCGCCGAGATCGCGCAGGCGTTCGCCATCGGTATCGACCACGGTGATGTCGTTGGCTTCGCTGGCCAGGTGTTCCGCCAGTGAACCGCCCACCTGCCCTGCTCCGAGGATGATGATTTTCATCCAGTCACTCCATTGAATCCGTTTAACCGCGAGCGGCGGCGATCTTGATCAGCTTGGCGTAGTAGAAACCGTCGTGGCCGCCTTCCTGGGCCAGCAACTGGCGACCATGGGGCTGCTTGATGCCGGCTGCCGTGGCGAGGTCAAGCTCACGAGCACCCGGCGTGCGGGCGAGGAAGGCTGCGATGACTTCGGTGTTTTCGGTCGGCAGCGTGGAACAGGTGGCGTACAGCAGAATGCCGCCCACTTCCAACGTGTTCCACATGGCGTCGAGCAATTCGCCTTGCAGCACCGCCAACGCGGCGATGTCGTCGGGTTGGCGGGTCAGCTTGATGTCCGGGTGACGACGAATTACGCCAGTAGCCGAGCATGGCGCATCCAGCAGGATGCGCTGGAATGGCTTGCCGTCCCACCACGCCTGAGTGTCGCGGCCGTCGGCGGCAATCAGTTCGGCGCTCAGCTTCAGACGTTCGAGGTTTTCCCGCACCCGCACCAGGCGCTTGGCTTCCAGGTCTACCGCCACGACGCCGGCCAGTTTGGGCTCGGCTTCGAGGATGTGGCAGGTCTTGCCGCCCGGAGCACAGCAGGCGTCGAGCACCCGTTGGCCGGGGGCCAAGTCCAACAGATCAGCGGCCAGTTGCGCGGCTTCGTCCTGCACGCTGATCCAGCCATCGGCGAAACCCGGCAGGCCGCGCACGTCGGTGGCGGCTTCGAGCACGATGCCGTCGCGGCTATAGACACACGGCGTGGCGGCGATACCGGCATCTGTCAGCAAACCGAGGTAGGTATCGCGACTGTGATGGCGACGGTTGACCCGCAGGATCATCGGCGGATGCGCGTTGTTGGCGGCGCAGATGGCTTCCCATTGCTCCGGCCAGAACGCCTTCAGGGATTTCTGCAGCCAGCGAGGGTGAGCGGTGCGCACCACCGGGTCACGCTCCAGCTCGGCGAAAATCGTTTCGCTTTCGCGCTGAGCATTACGCAACACAGCGTTGAGCAGAGCCTTGGCCCAAGGCTTTTTCAACTTGTCGGCGCAACCGACCGTCTCGCCAATCGCGGCATGGGCCGGGACACGGGTATAGAGCAACTGATAGAGACCGACCAGCAACAGCGCCTCGACATCGGCATCGGCGGCCTTGAACGGTTTCTGCAGCAGCTTGTCCGCCAGCGCCGACAAGCGTGGCTGCCAGCGCGCGGTGCCGAACGCCAGGTCCTGGGTGAAGCCGCGATCACGGTCCTCCACCTTGTCCATCTGCGTTGGCAGCGAACTGTTGAGCGAGGCTTTTCCGCTCAGGACAGCGGCGAGTGCCTTGGCGGCGGCCAGACGCGGATTCATTGAGCGTCCGCCGCTTGACCGAGGATCGTGCCGGTGGCGAATTTCTCGCGGCGGCTGTTGAACAGGTCGCTGAAGTTAAGCGCCTTGCCGCCGGGCAACTGCAAGCGGGTCAGGCACAGGGCCTGTTCGCCGCAGGCGACGATCAGGCCGTCCTTGCTGGCGCCGAGGATTTCACCTGGGGCGCCTTTGCCTTCGGCCAGGTTCGCGGCCAGCACTTTCAGGGCTTCGCCATTCAAGGTGCTGTGGGTGATCGGCCATGGGTTGAAGGCGCGGACCAGACGTTCCAGCTCAACCGCCGGGCGGGTCCAGTCGATGCGCGCTTCGTCTTTGTTCAATTTGTGCGCGTAGGTCGCCAGGCTGTCGTCCTGCACTTCGCCCTCCAAGGTTCCGGCGGCGAGGCCGGCAATCGCCTGGACCACGGCCGGAGGGCCCATTTCGGCCAGCCGATCGTGCAGGCTGCCGCCGGTGTCTTCGGCGCTGATCGGGGTGGTGACCTTGAGCAGCATCGGCCCGGTATCGAGGCCAGCCTCCATGCGCATCACCGTCACGCCACTTTGCGCATCGCCCGCCTCCACGGCGCGCTGGATCGGTGCAGCGCCACGCCAGCGCGGCAGTAGCGAGGCGTGGCTGTTGATGCAACCCAGACGCGGAATATCCAGCACCACTTGCGGCAGGATCAGGCCGTAGGCGACCACCACCATCAAGTCTGGCTTCAACGCGGCCAGTTCCGCTTGCGCGTCTCCATTGCGCAAGGTGGGCGGCTGCAACACCGGGATGTTGTTCTCCAGAGCAAGCTGCTTGACCGGGCTCGGCATCAGTTTTTGCCCGCGACCGGCCGGACGATCCGGTTGGGTGTAGACCGCGACGATCTCGTAAGGGCTGTCGAGCAGGGCCTTGAGGTGTTCGGCGGCGAATTCCGGGGTGCCGGCAAAGACAATGCGCAGTGGCTCAGTCATGGGTGTTCTCTATTGCAAAGCATCTTGAAAAGAAAAAGGCTTGCCGCAGCAAGCCTTTGAAGATGGGCATCAGGCGTTCTGGCGATGGAGCTTTTCCAGTTTCTTCTTGATGCGGTCGCGTTTGAGCGTGGACAGGTAATCAACGAACAATTTGCCGTTGAGGTGGTCGCATTCGTGCTGGATGCACACCGCGAGCAAATCTTCGGCGATCAGTTCGTAAGGCTGGCCGTCGCGGTCCAGCGCCTTGACCTTGACCCGTTGCGGGCGATCGACGTTTTCGTAGAAGCCCGGCACCGACAGGCAGCCTTCCTGATACTGGCCCATCTCGTCGGTCAGCGGTTCAAACTCGGGGTTGATGAACACTCGCGGTTCGGTGCGGTCTTCGGAGAGGTCCATCACGACGATACGTTTGTGCACGTTGACCTGGGTAGCGGCAAGGCCGATGCCAGGCGCTTCATACATTGTTTCAAACATGTCGTCGACCAACTGACGCACTTCGGCGTCCACTACGGCCACTGGCTTGGCGATAGTGCGCAGGCGCGGATCAGGGAATTCGAGGATGTTCAAAATGGCCATAAGCTTGATGATTGCACGTGTGAAGTAAGGTCGGGTCGATGGCCTGGCGGGTCCGAAGAAATGCAGGCTACCGTTGTAAAACGTAGCTCCCTTCTGTTGACAAGCAAGTTTTGACAAGCAAGCCGGGAGCGAGCCGTTGAGGGCTCTGGCGTTTCACGCGAACGTACATAATAAAGGGATTCACCGCATGAGGAAATCACTACTCACCCTGCTGCTCCTGGTCTCGGCAGGTTGGGCGCATGGGCAAGTGCAACTTCGGGAAGACATTCCCACCATTAAGCTCTCGCCTCAGGTGCGCAGTAGCCCGGTGACCGAGGCTATCCCCAGCATTGCGCTGAAATCGATCAACAGCTTTCTGCTGAGCAACCGCATCGTCGACAAGGCCGAGGACTTCGACAAGGCGCCCTACATCGTCGCCGGCGATGCCGAGCGCGTACTCAGCGGCGCGGGTGACCGCATCTTTGCCCGCGGCCATTTCGATCCGGCGCAACCGGCGTACGGCATCTTCCGCCAGGGCAAGGTCTACACCGATCCGCAGAGCAAGGAAATTCTGGGGATCAACGCCGACGACATCGGCGGCGGCGAGGTCGTGGCCATCGAAGGTGACGTCGCCACTCTGGCATTGCAACGCACGACCCAAGAGGTCCGCATCGGCGATCGCTTGTTCAGCGGTGAAGAGCACGCGATCAACTCGACCTTCACGCCCAACGCACCGAGCCACGAAATCAACGGTTTGATCATCGATGTGCCGCGTGGGGTCACGCAGATCGGCGAGTTGGACGTGGTTACGCTGAACAAGGGGCAGCGCGACGGTCTGGCCGAAGGCAATCTGCTTGCGGTGATGAAGACCGGCGAAACCGTGCGCGACCGGATCACTGGTCAGCCGTTGAAAATTCCTGATGAGCGCGCCGGTCTGCTGATGGTTTTCCGTACCTACGAAAAACTCAGTTATGGGCTGGTGCTTAGCGCTTCGCGCTCGCTGTCGGTGATGGACAAGGTGCGAAATCCGTAAGCGTGCTTCACAAGTTACCAACAGAGTTATCCACAGCTTATTCCCGTTTGTACGGGTGCTTATTACGATCAAGGATGATCCATGTCGCTGTCTACTGTTACACCGGTTTCCCCCGCGGAACTGGAAGCTCGATTACGTCTGCATCGTTTGCCGGAACTCGGTCCTGCGCGTTTCAAGAAATTGCTCGAAGCCTTCGGCTCGGCATCCAAAGCCCTCAGTGCGCCGGCCAGTGCCTGGCGTTCGCTGGGTTTGCCACTGGCCTGTTCCGAGGCCAGACGAAGCACTGAGATTCGTGACGGCGCCAGCCACGCATTGGCCTGGTTAGACCGCCCGGCCCAGCATTTACTGATGTGGGACCAGCCTGACTACCCGGCACTGCTGGCACAAATCAGCGATGCACCACCGCTGTTATTTGTCGCGGGCAATCCGGGCATTCTGGAAAAACCCCAACTGGCGATGGTCGGCAGCCGGCGCGCGTCCCGGCCGGGGATGGACACCGCTGCGGCGTTTTCCCGCAGCCTGGCCGGTGCCGGTTTTGTCATTACCAGCGGCCTCGCCCTGGGCATTGACGCCGCCGCGCACCAAGCCGCGCTCGATGTCGGCGGGCAAACGGTCGGTGTGCTCGGTACGGGGCTCGAGAAGTTTTATCCACAGCGAAATAGACGCCTGGCGGACGCCATGATCGCTTCGGGCAGCGCAGTGCTTTCGGAGTTCCCGCTGGATGCAGGCCCCAGCGCCGGCAACTTCCCTCGACGCAACCGGATCATCAGTGGTTTGTCTCTCGGGGTGCTGGTGGTCGAAGCCAGTGTCGCCAGCGGTTCGCTGATCACCGCGAGGCTGGCGGCGGAACAGGGGCGCGAAGTGTTTGCGATGCCCGGGTCGATCCATCACCCCGGCGCCCGCGGCTGTCATCAGTTGATCCGGGACGGTGCGGTGCTGGTGGAAACCATCGAACATATCCTCGAAGCCTTGCGCGGATGGCAGCGACTGCCGTTGTCCACAGAAACCTGCACCCCTGCAACGACTCACCCACTGCTGAAGCTGCTGCATGCCGCGCCTCTCACCAGCGAAGCGCTGGCCGACGCAAGCGGCTGGGCCTTGCCAAAAGTGCTGGCTGCGTTGACGGAACTGGAAATGGATGGCTGCGCCGTGTGCGAAAGCGGACGCTGGTTTGCGCGGGTGAGCTAGGTTTTATAAACAAGATCGGTAAACTGCGCAGAGCCTTATTCTGGAGTGTTTTTCATGGTCAACAGTTGGCGTGTGCAACAAGCCGCGCAAGCAATTCGCGCCGGGGCGGTGATTGCCTACCCAACCGAAGCAGTCTGGGGCCTGGGGTGCGACCCGTGGGACGAGGAAGCGGTGGAGCGTCTGCTGCTGATCAAGGGCCGGTCTGTGGATAAGGGGCTGATTCTGGTCGCCGACAACATCCGTCAGTTCGATTTCCTCTTCGAAGACTTTCCCGAGTTGTGGATGGACCGCATGGCCAGCACCTGGCCAGGTCCGAACACCTGGCTGGTGCCGCACCAGAACCTGCTGCCGGAGTGGATTACCGGGGTGCATGAGACGGTAGCGCTACGCGTCAGCGATCACCCGCTGGTACGGGATTTGTGCGCACTGGTCGGGCCGCTGGTGTCGACGTCGGCCAACCCGCAGGGGCGCCCGGCGGCACGTACGCGGATTCGCGTCGAGCAGTATTTCCGTGGCCAGGTGGATCTGGTGCTAGGCGGAAATCTGGGGGGGCGCAAGAACCCGAGCGTGATTCGCGATCTGGCGACCGGCAAGGTTGTGCGCCCGGACTGATACCGAGGCGACCCCAATCGCGGGCAAGCCCGCTCCCACAGTGTCTTCTGATGTTCACAAAATTTGTGGTCACCGCTGATCCTTGTGGGAGCGGGCTTGCCCGCGATGAGGCCCAGGCAGGCACTGAAAATGTTAAGGCAGCAGAACAACCGAACCGGTCGTACGCCGCGCCGACAACTCGGTCTGCGCCTTCGCCGCATCAGCCAGCGGATAACGCTGGCTGATGTCCACCGTCAACTTGCCGCTGGTGATCATCTCGAACAGTTCGTCGGCCATGCGCTGCAGGTTTTCGGCGTTGTTCGCATAAGTGCCGAGGGTTGGCCGGGTCACGTACAGCGAGCCTTTGCCCGCCAGGATCCCCAGGTTCACGCCGTCGACCGCACCAGATGCATTGCCGAAGCTCACCACCAACCCACGCGGCGCGGCGCAGTCGAGTGAAGTCAGCCAGGTGTCCTTGCCGACGCCGTCGTACACCACCGGGACTTTTTTGCCGTCAGTCAATTCCAGCACGCGTTGGGCGACGTTTTCATGGCTGTAGTCGATGGTCGCCCAGGCTCCGTTGGCCTTGGCCAGTGCAGCTTTCTCTGCCGAGCTGACCGTGCCGATCAGCTTCACGCCCAAGGCCCTGGCCCATTGGCAAGCCAGGGAACCGACACCACCGGCCGCGGCGTGGAACAGGATGGTTTCGCCACCCTTGAGTTCATAAGTCTGACGCAGCAGATACTGCACGGTCAGGCCCTTGAGCATCACCCCGGCGGCCTGTTCGAAGCTGATGGCGTCCGGCAGCTTTACCAGATTGGCCTCGGGCAACACGTGAACATCACTGTAGGCGCCCAGAGGGCCGCTGCCGTAGGCCACACGATCGCCGATCTTGAAGCGGGTCACGTCGCTGCCCACCGCCTCGACCACGCCCGCACCTTCCGAGCCGACACCCGATGGCAGGGACGGCGGCGGGTAAAGACCGCTGCGATAATAGGTGTCGATAAAGTTCAGGCCGATGGCCTTGTTGGTCACGCGCACTTCCCTGGAGCCTGGCTCGGCGGGTTGGTAATCCACATACTCGAGTACTTCGGGGCCGCCATGGGCGCGGAACTGGATACGCTTTGCCATCTGAACTCTCCATAGGTCGTTTTACCAAGCTCCCTATCGGACTCCTAAGCTTGATCTTCGTCAACTGCGGAGGGGTAACGTGCGATGTTATGCTACGGGCCCATTTGCGCAGACTGAGCTCCAATGGAGCGCCGCGTAGTTTTGCCCGATTCAAGGTGATGACATGACGACCCGCACCGAGGCCGTAAAAGCCTACCTGCTCGACCTGCAAGAGCGCATTTGCGCCGCCCTGGAAGCCGAAGACGGCGGCACGCAATTCGTCGAAGACGCCTGGACCCGGCCTGCCGGCGGTGGCGGTCGCACCCGTGTGTTTGAAAACGGTGCGGTGATTGAAAAGGGTGGCGTGAACTTTTCCCACGTCTTCGGTAGCGGTCTCCCACCCTCCGCCAGCGCTCATCGACCGGAGCTGGCGGGCCGTGGCTTTGAAGCCCTGGGCGTGTCGCTGGTGATTCACCCGCACAATCCGCACGTGCCGACTTCCCACGCCAACGTGCGCTTTTTCATCGCTGAAAAAGAAGGTGAAGAACCGGTGTGGTGGTTTGGCGGCGGCTTCGACCTGACCCCGTATTACGGCAACGAAGAAGACTGCATCCACTGGCATCGCGTCGCCAAGCAGGCCTGTGCGCCGTTCGGCCCGGACGTTTACCCGCGTTACAAGGCCTGGTGCGACAGCTATTTCCACATCAAGCATCGCCACGAGCCGCGCGGCATCGGCGGGCTGTTTTTCGACGACCTGAACGAGTGGGACTTCGACACCAGCTTCGCCTTCATGCGCGCCATCGGCGATGCGTACATCGACGCCTATCTGCCGATTGTGCAGCGCCGCAAGAACGATGCGTTCACAGCCAAGCAGCGCGAGTTCCAGGAATTCCGCCGTGGCCGCTACGTTGAATTCAACCTGGTCTATGACCGTGGCACGTTGTTCGGCCTGCAATCGGGTGGGCGGACCGAGTCGATTCTGATGTCGCTGCCACCACAAGTACGCTGGGGTTACGACTGGAAGGCCGAGCCTGGCAGCGAAGAAGCGCGCCTGACCGAGTATTTCCTGCAAGACCGCGATTGGTTGGCCGACGCCTGAACGAGGAAACCTGATGGACCGTTATGTCGTATTCGGAAACCCGATTGGCCACAGCAAGTCGCCGTTGATCCATCGCCTGTTCGCCGAGCAGACCGCGCAAAAGCTGGACTACAACACGCTGCTGGCGCCACTCGACGACTTTCCCACCTGTGCCCGGACGTTTTTCCTCGAAGGACGCGGCGCCAATGTGACGGTGCCGTTCAAAGAAGAGGCCTATCGATTGGCCAACAGCCTGACGGCACGGGCGCAGCGCGCCGGTGCGGTCAATACCTTGAGCAAACTGGCCGACGGCAGTCTTCTGGGCGACAACACCGACGGCGCCGGGCTGGTGCGGGACCTGACGGTCAACGCCGGATTCAGCCTCAAGGGCAAACGCATCCTGTTGCTCGGTGCTGGTGGTGCGGTGCGAGGTGCTTTGGAGCCGTTGCTGGCCGAGCAACCGGCATCGGTGATCATCGCCAACCGCACGGTGGAAAAGGCCGAGCTTTTGGCGGAACTGTTCTGTGATCTGGGACCGGTCTCGGCCAGTGGCTACGACTGGTTGCAGGAGTCGGTGGACCTGATCATCAACGCGACCTCCGCGAGCCTGACAGGCGATGTGCCGCCAATTGCGCCCAGCCTGATCGAACCGGGCAAAACGGTATGCTACGACATGATGTACGGCAAGGAACCGACCTCGTTCTGCCGCTGGGCCAGTGAACACGGGGCTGCGGTGGCGATGGATGGCTTGGGGATGCTGGCCGAACAAGCGGCGGAAGCGTTTTTCCTGTGGCGCGGCGTGCGCCCGGATACGGCGCCGGTACTGGCTGAATTACGGCGGCAATTGGCCCTTTGAAAGCTTGGCGAGCAAGCCTGCTCCCACACTGGATTTGTGAACGACACAGATCAAATGTGGGAGCGAGTTTGCTCGCGATAGCGGTATATCTGGCACATCAATGCTGGATGTACTGCCGTCATCGCGAGCAAGCCTGCTCCCACAGGGTTCAGAGTCAAGTCGGATTAATCCTCAAACCGGATCGGGCATTTCTCCGCCCCTTCCAGCTTCCTCAACTCTTCCACCACCTGCGGCCGGGCCCGGCGCAGGGTCAGGCTGCGATCTTGCCGCAGTAATCGCCGCGCTTCCTGATGCAGCATTTCCACCCCTGAATAGTCGATGAAGTTGATCTGCTGCGCCTCGATCACCACCCGCGCGCCGTGCATGCGTTGCAGGCGTACTTGCAAGTAATGGCTGGCACCGAAAAAAATTGAACCGCCCACCCGCAGAATGTCTTCCTCGCCATCTCGCACATGCTGCACCCGTGGCTGCGAGGTGCGCTTGAGGTAGAAAAAAAGCGAGGCCAGCACGCCGGCGTAGATCGCCGTTTGCAATTCCAGCAGCAGCGTGGCGACGCAGGTCAGCGCCATTACCACGAACTCAGCGCGGCTGACCCGCAACAACGCGCGAATGCCGCGGTGGTCCACCAGCCCCCAGGCGATCAACAGAATGCTCCCGGCCATCGCCGGGATCGGGATGTGCGCGATCAGGCTCGCGCCGAAGATTGCAAACAGCGCCACCCACAACGCCGAAAAAATCCCCGCCAGTGGCGAACAGGCTCCCGCTTCATAGCTCAGGCCTGAGCGAGTGAAAGAGCCGGCCGACAGCGATCCGGAAAAAAACGCCCCGACGATGTTCGACAGGCCTTGGGCACGAACTTCCTGATTGGCATCAAGTAATTGCTGCGAACGCGCCGAGATCGAGCGGGCAATCGACAGGCTGGTGACCAGCCCGAGCATACCGACCGCCACTGCACTGGGCAGCAGGCGCAGGATCAGATCGAGATCCAGCGGCAACGGACTGAAAGGCGGCAGCTTGCCGGTGAAGGCGCTGACCAGTTGCACATGGCCGAACATTGATGGCCAAAGCCAGACCAGCAATGCAGCCAGCACCAGCGTGATCAACAGCGTCGGCCAGCGTGGCAACCACAGCTTGAGGATCACGCCCACCACCACCGTCGCCAACCCCAGCGCCAGCGAAGGTTTGTCCATTTCGCCGAGATGGCGCAACAACGTGATGAAGCTATCCAGAGCGGTGGCCTGGCTGGGCAAATCCAGCCCCAGCAGGTTAGGCAATTGACCGATGGCAATCACCACGGCAGCACCCAGGGTGAAGCCGAGTACCACCGAGTGAGAGACGAAATTCACCAGTGCGCCAAACCGTAGTAAACCCAGCAGCCACTGGAAGATACCGGCAAGAAACGTCAGCAACAGGATCAACATGACGTAATCCTGCGAGGCTGGAACGGCCAGAGGACTCACGCTGGCGTACAGGACAATCGAGATGGCCGCCGTAGGGCCACAGATCAAATGCCACGACGAACCCCACAGGCAGGCGATCAACACCGGGATGATTGCCGCGTAGAGGCCGTATTCCGGTGGGAGACCGGCAATCAGTGCGTAGGCAATGGATTGCGGCAACGCGAGAATCGCGCCGCTGAGGCCGACGATCATGTCGCGCCCGACGCTGGCGCGGGTTTGCCGGGGTAGCCAGGTGAGGAAAGGGAAGAGTGAATGGCGGCTTGGCAGGGCCATGGGGCCTCTCGAGTGGGATTTTGCGCAAGGGTATCAGGACGAGATGACGATGTGCCCATGTGGGAGCGAGCTTGCTCGCGATGGCAATGGGACAGTCGGCAAATTTGCTGAATGTGAATACGTCATCGCGAGCAAGCTCGCTCCCACAGGTATTGGTTACAACTTGGCTTTGACCGCCGGCAACGCATCCTTGCCATCCACGGTCTTCACCCCATCGAGCCATTTATCCAGCACCGCCGGATTGGCCTTGATCCAAGCCTTGGCCGCATCAGCGTTACTGATCTTCTTGTTCACCACCTCAGCCATGATGCTGTTCTCCATGTCCTGGGTGAAACTCAGGTTGGTCAGCAGTTTGCCGACGTTCGGGCAGGCCTGTGCATAGCCTTTGCGGGTCAGTGTATGCACGCTGCCGGTGTCACCGAAGTATTTTTCACCACCCTTGAGGTAATGCATTTTCAGCTGCACGTTCATCGGGTGCGGGGTCCAGCCGAGGAAGGTCACGAATTTCTGTTTCTTCACTGCGCGGGACACCTCGGCCAGCATTGCTTGCTCGCTGGACTCGACCAGTTTCCACTGACCCATGTCGAAATCGTTTTTCTTGATGATCTCTTGCAGCGAGATGTTCGCCGGCGCGCCGGAGCCGATGCCGTAGATCTTGCGGTCGAACTTGTCGGCGTATTTGTTCAGGTCGGCAAAGTCATGCACACCCGCGYCCCACACGTAATCCGGAACGGCGAGGGTGAATTCGGTGCCTTCGAGGTTCTTCGCCAGTTGCGTGACATCGCCGTTGGCGACGAACTTGTCATAGAAGCCTTGCTGCGCCGGCATCCAGTTACCCAGGAACACATCGACCTGGCCATCCTTGAGCCCGCCAAAGGTGATCGGCACCGCGAGGGTGTCGATCTTGGCCTTGTAGCCCATGCCGTCCAGCAGAAACCCGGTGATGGCATTGGTCGCGGCGATGTCGCTCCAGCCCGGGTCGGCCATTTTCACGGTCTCGCAACTCTGATCGGCAAACGCCGATGCACTGCCCAGAGCCAGGAGCCCGACCGTCAGTACTGTGGATAACCTTTGCATGGACTTCCCCTTAACATTATTGGTTTTGGCAGGGTTGTGGATAACGTGCTTTACGCTCCAGATCGTCGAGGTCGATGTGGTTGCGCATGTATTGCTGACTGGCGTCCACCAGTGGCTGGTGATCCCAGCTCTTCAGCTTGCCGAGGGTCAGCGCCTCGGCCACGAACCGCCGGCGCCGCTGGCTGGCGAGCACCTGCTGGTGAATCGCCGGAAAATTCCATTTGGCTCGCGCTTCGGCGAGAAAATCGTCGAACAGTTGGCGATGTTGCGGCGAATGACTGAGTTCTTCCAGTTCGCGAGGGTCATTGTGTACGTCGAAGAGCAGGCAAGGGTCATCTTCGCTGTAGATGAATTTGTAGGCGCCGCGGCGGATCATCATCAACGGGCTGATGGTGCCTTCGGCCATGTATTCGCCGAACACCTCGTCGTGACCGACCTGCCCTTGCAGGTGCGGGACCAGCGAGCAGCCGTCCAGCGGCAAGCCCGGTTCCAGCGAGCCCCCGGCCAGTTCAACGAAGGTCGGCAACAGGTCGGCCGTGGAAACACTGGCGCTGACCCTGCCGGCGCCGAATTGCCCCGGCGCGCTGATCAACAAGGGAACCCGTGCGGCCATTTCGAACCAATGCATTTTGTACCAGAGTCCACGTTCGCCGAGCATGTCGCCGTGGTCGCCGGAGAACACGATGATGGTATCGTCGATCAGCCCGGTATCCTCGAGGGTTTGCAGGAGTTTGCCGACGTTGCTGTCGATATAGCTACACGCGCCGAAATAGGCACGGCGGGCGTCGCGGATCTTATCCACAGGCAGCGGCTTGTCCCACAGGTCGTAGACCTTGAGCAAGCGCTGGGAGTGTGGATCGAGTGAATGCTGATCCGGGGTTGTGGGTAATGGAATGTCGGCATCGTCGTACAGATCCCAGAAAGCCTTGGGAATCGTGTACGGATCGTGTGGGTGAGTCATCGAAACAGTCAGGCAGAACGGCTGGTCGCCATCCTCGCGGATGTGGTCGAACAGGTACTGCTGGGCCTTGAACACCACCTCTTCGTCGAAATCCAGCTGATTGGTGCGCACGCACGGGCCGGCTTGCAGCACTGACGACATGTTGTGATACCAGGTCGGGCGCACGTCCGGTTCATCCCAGTTCACCGCCCAGCCGTAGTCGGCCGGGTAGATGTCACTGGTCAGGCGTTCTTCGTAGCCATGCAGTTGGTCTGGCCCGCAGAAATGCATCTTGCCCGACAGGGCAGTGCGGTAGCCGAGGCGGCGCAGGTAGTGGGCATAGGTCGGTACGTCGGCGGGGAAATCGGCGGCGTTGTCGTAGGCACCGATCTTGCTCGGCAACTGGCCACTGACCAGGGTGAAACGCGACGGCGCGCACAGGGGGCTGTTGCAATAAGCGGAGTCGAACACCACGCCTTGTGCGGCGAGGCGGCTGAGATGAGGCAGTTTGATGGGCGATGGGCCGTAGAACGGCAACATTGGCGCGGCCATTTGATCGGCCATGATGAAAAGAATGTTCTTGCGCTTCATGTGATCGCGGCATTCCATAGTGGATGTTTATGCGAGAGTGCTGGCTTCGAGAATGAAACCCTCGCACCTTGCGGTAAAGCCCACGCGCGACAATGACTAGGATAAGCACAGCTTATGTATGACGCCCTTGGTGACCTGTCTCTTGATCTGCTTCGCGCCTTCGAAGCGGCGGCCCGCCAACGCAGTTTCACCGCGGCGGCGGTTGAGCTGGGCACCACGCAACCGGCCATCAGCCAGCAGATCAAGCGCCTGGAAGAACAACTGGCGACCCGCTTGTTCGATCGCATTTATCGCGGTATCGAACTGACCGAGGCCGGGCAGATTCTTTTCGAACAGGTTCAGCTCGGTTTGCAGAATATCGACGCAGGATTGAGTGCAATCAACGCACAGCAACAGCATGAAGTACTGCAGGTTGCCACGGATTTTGCCTTCGCCGCCTATTGGTTGATGCCGCGACTGCACCGTTTTCACGCGGCCAATCCGCAGGTGGATGTCAGCCTGGTCACCAGTGAACGCAGCCATAACATGCTACGTACCGATATCGATGTGGCGGTGCTGTTCGGCGATGGCCGCTTCAAGCAGGGTGAAAGCCATTGGCTGTTCAGCGAGGAAGTGTTTCCGGTGTGCAGTCCGCAGTTGTTGGGTGAGCGTCCCCTACCCTTGCCGGCCCAGGCATTGCTGGAGTTTCCGTTGCTGCACCTGCGTGGGGAACACAGCAGTAACTGGTTCGACTGGAGTGGTGTGTTCCGCGAGTTGGGCATCACCTCGCCCCCGGCGCCCGGGCAGTTGCGCTTCGACAACTACACCCTGCTGATTCAGGCCGCGATTGGTGGTCAGGGCGTGGCCATCGGCTGGCGCCACCTTGTGGATAACTTGCTGGCGCAAGGGTTGTTGTGTCGGCCGATCGGCGAAACGGTGATGTCGAGACTGGGTTATTACGTGGTCCTGCCCCAGCGCAAACGACGCGGAGCGTTGATTCAACAGTTTGTGGATTGGTTGATGGCCGAACAGGCTGGCAGTGCGGAGTCGTTGTCGGGGTTGTCATTGCCTTCGATTGCAGTGTGAAACGTGAAAAGATCGCAGCCTGTGCCGCGTGATCTGCTCGACCGGATTTAGAGGATTTCAAATGCAACGCATAACGGGCTACCACGCCCATGTCTATTTCGACGCCAGTACCATCGATCAGGCGCGGGCCTTGTGTGAGCAGGCGGCGCAATTGTTTCCACTGAAAATGGGCCGCGTGCACGAGCGCCCTGTCGGTCCGCACCCGGACTGGAGCTGTCAGTTGGCGTTCGAGCCGCAGGTGCTGGGCGACGTGCTGCCCTGGCTGGCGCYCAACCGCCAGGGTCTGGTGGTGTTTCTGCACCCTGATACCGGTGACGATCTGCGCGACCACACCGAGCATGCGATCTGGATGGGCGCAATACGCCCGCTGGATCTGTCTATTTTTTGATCAGAGTGTTTCTTCAGCCTCTCCGGGCAAGTGTTCGTCCAGGTGCAGCCACGGCAAGCGACTGTCGGTCCAGATGTGTCGCTCGGCCGGTGCTTGCTCGGGATGGTCGAGGGTGGCGATGGTCAGGTCGATGCTGTCCGGGCTCAGGTGCGTCACCAGCGCCAGTTGCGCCCCACAGTGTCCGCAGAAATATCGCGCGCAGGTGGATGAAGAATCGTACCTCGACGGCGTCCCGGCCAGCCATTGAAAGGCCGATGCCGGCACGGTGATCCAGGTGGTCACGATGCCGCCGCTGACCCGTCGGCAAATGGAGCAATGGCAGTGGGCGATATCGTGCAGCGGCCCGCTGAATTGATAGCGCAGTTGCCCGCAATGGCAGCCGCCGGTGTGAAGTTCGCCCATGTTCAACCTCCCACCCTGTGTTCAGGGGCTTGAAACCCAATCCGACGACCGGTTGCACATCCGGTCTTTGCTTTCATTGGCGAAAGCTGGCTGAAAGCTTCCCCGATTAGGATCGCCGCCACTACCGGCAAAAGACCGGTGGCCAATGCGAGCGTTTGACTGCTCGCCAGGCCCATTTAACAACAACAATGGTGATTCTGATGTCCTCTCCTATCCGCCGCTTCGCTGTAACTCCGTCCGTACGTCTCGTGCCTCCCGTTCTGCGCTGATCCCGCCCGGTCCGCCCATTCCCTAGCCGCGCTACGCCTGGAGTATTCCCATGCTGACTTTCCTTGGCTTCGCCATGGTCATCACGTTCATGTTCCTGATCATGACCAAGCGCCTGTCCGCGCTGATCGCCCTGATCCTGATTCCGATCATTTTTGCCCTGTTCGGCGGCTTTTCGCCGAAAATCGGCCCAATGATGCTCGAAGGCATCACCAAACTCGCGCCAACCGGCGTGATGCTGATGTTCGCTATTTTGTACTTCGCCCTGATGATCGACTCCGGCCTGTTCGACCCGGCCGTGCGCAAGATCCTCAAACTGGTCAAGGGCGACCCGTTGAAAGTTTCGGTCGGCACCGCCGTTCTGGCGCTCGTCGTTTCCCTCGATGGTGACGGCGCGACCACTTATATGATCTGCGTGGCCGCCATGCTGCCGCTCTACAGCCGTATCGGCATGAGCCCGCGGATCATGGCCGGCCTGATCATCCTCGCCGGTGGCGTGATGAACATGACCCCATGGGGCGGCCCGACCGCACGCGCTGCCAGTGCGTTGCATGTGGATCCGTCCGACATCTTCGTACCGATGATTCCTGCGATGCTGGCCGGTGTGGTGGCGATCCTGGTCATCGCTTACTGCTACGGCAAGCGTGAACGTGCACGCCTGGGTGAGTTGCACCTGGTGGGCGATGAAATCGACCACAGTGAAATCAGCGTTTCGCAGTTCCCGGATGCCCGTCGTCCGAAGCTGATCTGGTTCAATGGCGCCCTGACCCTGGCCCTGATGGGCACCCTGATTGCCGGCCTGTTGCCTTTGCCGGTGCTGTTCATGGTGGCGTTCAGTATCGCCATGATCGTCAACTATCCTTGCCTGCAACAGCAGAAGGATCGCGTCGCGGCTCACGCCGGTAGCGTGCTGGCGGTAGTCGGGTTGATCTTCGCGGCCGGTATCTTCACCGGTATCCTGACCGGCACCGGGATGGTCGACGCGATGTCGAAAAGCCTGCTGGCAGTGATTCCGGATGTCCTCGGCCCGTACCTGGCGGTGATCACGGCGCTGGTCAGCATGCCGTTCACCTTCTTCATGTCGAACGATGCATTTTATTACGGCGTGTTACCGGTACTTGCCGAAGCCGCCAGCCATTACGGTATAACCGCGGTGGAAATGGCACGTGCCTCGATCGTCGGTCAGCCCGTCCACCTGTTGAGCCCGCTGGTTCCATCGACTTATTTGTTGGTGGCCCTGGCCGGTATCGATTTCGGTGACCATCAACGCTTCACTCTCAAGTGGGCGGTGCTGGTTTGTATCTGCATACTGATTGCTGCAATGCTGTTGGGGACTTTCCCGGTGTTCAGCACTCTATAAGCTCAAGACTCACCACTTCGGGTCCAGGCTTCGCTGTTTGAAGCCCGGGCCCTTTGTGGTTTAACAATCGCTCAAAGGAATACACATGGAATGGCTGACCAACCCTGAAATCTGGGTTGCCTTCTTCACCCTGACCGCCCTGGAAATCGTCCTGGGTATCGATAACATCATCATGATTTCGATCCTGGTCAGCCGCATGCCCAAGCACATGCAGGCGCGTACCCGGATTTTCGGTCTTGGGCTGGCCATGATCACGCGGATCCTGCTTCTGCTGTCGATCACCTGGGTCATGCGCCTGACGGCGGATCTGTTCGAAGTGTTCGGCCAGGGTATTTCCGGACGCGACCTGATCCTGTTCTTCGGTGGTCTGTTCCTGCTGTGGAAAAGCTCGCAAGAGATGTACCACGCGTTGGAAGGTGAAGATGAAAGCAGCGACGAACCTTCGGGCAAGGGCGGCAACTTCCTCTACACCATCATCCAGATCGCGATCATCGACATCGTGTTTTCCCTGGACTCGGTGATCACCGCGGTCGGCATGGTCTCCCACGTACCGGTCATGGTCGCAGCGATCATCGTGGCCGTGCTGGTGATGATGTGGGCATCTGGCACCATCAGTGAGTTCATCGACAAGCACCCATCGCTGAAGATGCTGGCGCTGTCGTTCCTGTTGATCGTCGGTACGGTGCTGATCGCCGAAGCCTTCGACGTGCACGTGCCAAAAGGCTACGTCTACTTCGCAATGGCGTTCTCGCTGGCAGTGGAAGCGATCAACATCAAGATGCGCACCGCCATTGCGAAAAAAAAGAAACAGCAGGATCCGGTAAAGCTGCGCAAGGACATTCCGGGCCAGTAACCCGAAAGCGCTAAATTCGCAAAACCTGTGGGAGCGAGCTTGCTCGCGATGRSGGTCCGTCAGTCAACATCAATGTTGAAGCTGATGGCCTCATCGCGAGCAAGCTCGCTCCCACAGTGTTTTGTGTGGCTGGAAGATCGCCATTTTCATGACAGTTTTATTTCAATCCCTTCTTTGGCTATGCGATGCTGGCGCGCAGACCGTTAGCCAACTACAAGCTTAAGTACAGAACGTAGAACGTCGCGCGGTACCGTCAACTTGCTCCTTTGGAGCGCTACACCACAGGGGGCCTGTATGCTCACCCTGCTCAATTTACTTTCTGCCGTGGCCCTGCTGATCTGGGGCACGCATATCGTCCGAACCGGCATCCTGCGGGTCTACGGCACCAATTTGCGCCATGTCATTGGCCAGAACATGTCCAAACGCTGGCTGACTTTCGTCTCCGGGATCGTCGTGACGGCGATGGTCCAGAGCAGCAACGCCACCGCCATGCTCGTCACCTCCTTTGTCGGTCAGGGCCTGATGGCGCTGACGCCGGCACTGGTCACCATGCTCGGTGCCGATGTCGGTACGGCGCTGATGGCGCGGGTGTTGACGTTCGATCTGTCGTGGCTGTCGCCGCTGCTGATTTTTGTCGGGGTGATTTTCTTTCTGTCACGCAAGCAGACCCGACTCGGGCAGATGGGCCGTGTCGCCATTGGCTTGGGCTTGATCATTCTGGCGCTGCAACTGATTGTCGAAGCGGCGCATCCGATTACCCATGCCAAAGGGGTGAAGGTGATTTTCGCCTCGCTCACCGGCGATATCCTGCTCGACGCCTTGGTCGGCGCGCTGTTCGCGATGATTTCCTATTCCAGCCTGGCCGCTGTGCTGCTGACCGCGACCCTGGCGGGTGCCAAAGTGATCAGCTTGCCGGTAGCCATCGGACTGGTGATCGGCGCCAATATCGGCAGCGGCGTACTCGCCTTCCTCAGCACCAGCATGCAGAACCCAGCCGGGCGCCAAGTGGCGCTGGGCAGCCTGCTGTACAAACTGATTGGTCTTTTATTGATCATTCCGGTACTCGATCCGCTGGTGCACTGGCTCGATGGCCTGGATTTCAGCCCTCAGGAATTGGTCATCGGCTTTCACCTGCTCTACAACACCGTGCGCTGCCTGATCCTGCTGCCCAGTGTCGGGCCGATGGCCAGATTTTGTGCCTGGGTACTGCCGGAGCGCCCGCAGGCCAACGGCACGGCCAAGCCCCGGCACCTTGACCCCACAGCGTTGGTCACCCCCGGTTTGGCGCTGGCCAACGCGGCCCGGGAAACCCTGCGCATGGGCGACCTGATCGACAACATGCTCGAAGCCATGCTCGATGTGTTGCGCGGCAAGCAAACCGCCGTCACCCAGGAAATGCGCCGCCTGACCGACGATGTCGAAGCGCTCTACAGCGCGATCAAGTTGTATCTGGCGCAAATGCCCCGGGAAGATCTCAGCGATCAGGACAGCCGGCGCTGGGCGGAAATCATCGAGCTGGCGATCAACCTGAAACTCGCCAGCGACTTGATCGAACGCATGCTGCGTAAAGTCCAGCAGCAGAAAACCTCGCAGCGCCGATCGTTTTCCGAAGTCGGGCTGGACGAATTGACCGGGCTGCATACTCAGTTGATTTCCAGCCTGCGGCTCGGGATGTCAGTGTTTCTCAGTGGCGACCCGGAAAGTGCCCGCCAGCTGGTGCGTGAAAAACGTCGTTTCCGCGCACAGGAACGGCGCCTGGCCCATGCTCATGTCAGCCGCTTGCACCGTAAAATCGTGCAAAGTATCGAAACCAGTTCGTTGCACCTGGAGCTGATCGCCGACATGAAGCGTCTGAATTCGCTGTTTTGCAGCAGTGCCTACGTGGTGCTGGAAACATCGGATACCGGTGCGCTGGTGGTCGACGATTTGACTGACATTACTCATTCACCCTGAACGTCCACCATTACCTGAAGTCTGTTGAACTTACGCTGGCCGTATGGAAGTCCGTTATGCGTTGTTTGTTGTTCGCCTGCCTGTTGCTTGGTTCATTCCCGTCATTTGCCCTGGATCGCTTCCAGGTCGAGGGCTACACCCTGCGCAACGGTTTGCAGTTGCTACTCAAACCCGGCACTGACCGAGGGCATGTGGCGATCCGGCTGGTGGTCGGCGTTGGTCTGGACGATTTCAATTGCGAAGAAAAGGAATTGCCGCATCTGCTGGAACACCTGCTGTTCAGCGGCATCGACGCCAGTGGCGAAGGTGGCCTGGAAGAGCGCATGCAGGCCCTGGGCGGTGAGTGGAACGCCTTCACCAGTAATGCCGATACGACTTTCGTCATCGAAGCGCCGGCAAAAAACCAGCGCAAGGTGCTCGACCTGCTGCTGGCGCTGCTGACCCAGACCCGTTTCGACGACAACGCCATCCACGCGGCCAAGCAAGTGGTCGAGCGTGAAGACGGCGGCCACTACTCGCACCTGCAACGCTGGCTCGATCGTCAGGACCTCGGCCACACGGCCAGCAACCAGCTGGCCGTGGAGCTGGGCCTCAAGTGCCCGGAGCGTGCGCAAGTCGATGACCTGACCCATGAGCAACTGGAGCAGGTGCGCAAGGACTGGTATGCGCCGAACAACATGACCCTGATCGTGGTCGGCGACCTCGACAAGTTGCTGCCGGCCTATCTGGAACAGGCGTATGGCGCGCTGGAAGCGATTACCCCTGGCGAGCATCCTGCGCTGCCGCAAATCCAGGTCAGCGCTGCCCACGAGCGCACTCTGACCCACGGTCTGGTCGGCAACGGCGCCAAATTGCACTGGCTGGTGCCGGAGCCGGTGCTGGACGACGGGCACGACCAAACCTTCGATTTGCTCAAGGATTATCTGGATTGGGCGCTCTATCGCCAGCTGCGCCTGGCTCACGGTTTGTCCTACGGCCCGTGGGCGGAACGCGAGGTGTTCGGCGGCGTGGGTTTCATGAGCCTCAATGCCGACCTTGAACGCGACGACGTGCCCGCGGCCGAACAAGTGCTCGACGACTTGAAGGCCGCACTGCTCAAGGATGGCCTCAATGCCGACACCTTCAACCGCCTCAAGCAGGCCGCGATTGCCCGCCAGGCCTGGGCCGTGCAAGGCAACAGCGCGTTGGCCGACTACTACTGGAGCGCCATCGGTGATTACGAGGACGGCCACTTCGCCGACCCGGCCCGGGAGCTGCAAGGGGTGACGCTGGAAGAGGCGAACAAGGCCGTGCGTGAACTGTTGTTGCAGCCGGGGTATTTGCGGATCGAAAAGCCGTTGTTCAGTTATGACCAGTTGATGTGGTTGGTGGTCGGGGGATTGGGCATGATCGTGTTGATGTTGGTGGGCTGGCGTTTGCACCGCAGGAAGTAACCACTCTGTTTGGCAAGCAAACTCCTTGTGGGAAAGACAATCCCCCAGGTTGCGCGGCGTGACTGACCGCAAACTCTCGCCACGGCGCCGCGGCAACAGGTACCCTGTCGAGGTTTTTTTCCCACGACAACTGTGAACCCGCCGAATGCAAAACCTGACCCTTTTCGTACAGCGCATCCTCGAATTGATGAAGCGCTACCCTGGGGTCATTGCGCTCTGTGGTTTCATCTCCGGGGTGGGCAGTTTCATCCTGGTCGATCGCCAGCAAAGCCTGGCGAGCTGGATTGCCACGATCATGCTGATCAGCTGGATCTGGCTGATGCTGGAAAACAGCCTGACCAAGCTGTTCACACGCATTTTCAAGCGCGAAATTCCGGAACCGTTGCTGCGTTACGCAACGCAGATGATCCATCAGGAAAGCCTGTTCTTTGTCTTGCCGTTCTTCTTCATCACCACGACGTGGAACAGCGGCCAGTTGGTTTTCACCGGGCTGCTGGGCGTCGCGGCGCTGATTTCGATCGTCGACCCGCTTTACTACAAATGGCTGGCGCCACGGCGCTGGGCGTTTCTGGCCCTGCACACCCTGACCCTGTTCGCCGCGCTGCTCACCGCGTTGCCGGTGATCATGCACCTGACCACCGCGCAAAGTTTCAAATGGGCGCTGGGCATCTCGGTGCTGTTGTCGTTCCCGAGCCTGGCGTCGATCTTCCCGATTCGTACCGTGCGCAATGCGCTGGCGATTTTTGGTATCACCCTGGGCATCGGCGTCATTGGTTGGGAGCTGCGCTCGTGGGTGCCGCCGGCCACGCTGTGGATGACCGATGTGGCCATCAGCACGCAAATGCAGGACCGCACACCTGGCGCCAGCCTCGACGAAGTCAGTGCCGAGCAGATCCGCAATGGCGGGCTCTACGCGTACACCGCGATCAACGCCCCTCGTGGCCTGGACGAACGGATTTATCACGTCTGGCAGTTCAACGGTAAAGAGGTCGACCGCATTCCTCTGGATATTCGCGGCGGGCGCAAGGAAGGTTACCGGGCCTGGACCCACAAGCAGAATTTCCCGGGCAACCCGGCCGGCAAATGGCAGGTTCGGGTGCTGACCGAAGATGGCCAGGTCATCGGCGTGCTGCGCTTCAAAGTCACGGACAGCACATCGATCAAAGAAAAGTAGTGTGGTTCGTGCTATTACGTAAAACTGCGTAATCACTGAACAAGCACGGAGCTTATGATCAGCAGCACGATGGCCGGCAACGCCCGATTGGACACGTCGTTTACCCCTGCGCGGTTGCGGGTGACGGGCGACTGGACGCTTGCCCATTACGCGGACCTCAAACTGTTGAGCGAAAAGCTCCACGGCCAGTACGACGCCAACACCCCCGTCGACCTCAATGGACTTGGTGCCCTCGACACCGCCGGCGCCTCGCTGTTGGTAGAGCTGCTCGGCTCCGAGCGCCTCGGTCGCTCCGCCGAACATCCTGATTGCACGCTCTCCGCCGCCGATCGGGCGTTGCTGCAAACCGTCTACTGCTCGTTGACCGATTTCTGCGTACCGATCAAGGAGCCGGAAGTCAGCGTTACCATTCAGTTGCTGACCCGCATCGGCCGGGCGGTGGACGCCGTCTGGCAGGACACCCTGGAACTGCTGGGTTTCGTCGGCCTGATCATCGAGACCATCGTCCGCGGCCTGTTCCAGCCAAAACGCTGGCGCGTCACGGCGATGATCGCGCACATCGAGCAGACTGGCCTCGACGCCGCGCCGATTGTTGCCCTGCTGACCTTTCTGGTGGGCGCCGTGGTGGCGTTTCTCGGGTCGACGGTGCTGGCCACTTTCGGTGCCACTGTCTTTACCGTGGACCTGGTGGGGTTTGCCTTTTTGCGCGAATTCGGTGTGCTGCTGACCGCGATCCTGATGGCCGGGCGCACCGCCAGTGCGTTCACGGCGCAAATCGGTTCGATGAAGGCCAACGAAGAAATCGATGCCATCCGCACCCTGGGCCTCGACCCCGTGGAGTTGCTGGTGGTGCCGCGAGTCCTGGCGCTGCTGATCGCCCTGCCGATGCTGACCTTTCTGGCGATGCTGTCGGGGATTATCGGCGGTGGCGTGGTCTGCGCGGTGGCGCTGGATATCTCGCCGGCGATGTTCATATCGTTGCTGCAAACGGATATCGGCGTTCAGCACTTTCTGGTGGGCATCGTCAAAGCGCCGGTGTTCGCTTTCCTGATTGCTGCGATTGGATGCCTTGAAGGTTTCAAGGTCAGTGGCAGCGCTGAGTCGGTGGGCGCGCACACCACGTCGAGTGTGGTGCAGTCGATTTTCGTGGTGATCGTGATGGATGCGATCGCCGCGATGTTTTTCATGGAGATGGGTTGGTGAGTCGTATCCCCCGAGCGCCCTCCGAGGCGGTGATTGAAGTCCGTGGGCTGTGCAACCGCTTTGGAAGCCAGAGCGTGCACGAGAACCTCGACCTGGACTTGTACAAGGGCGAGATACTCGCTGTGGTCGGCGGCTCCGGCAGTGGCAAATCGGTGCTGCTGCGCAGCATTGTCGGGTTGCGCCAGCCCAGCGAAGGCGTGGTGAAAGTCTTCGGCAAGAACCTGCCAACCTTGTCCGAACACGAACGCTCGCTGGTGGAACGACGCTTTGGCGTGCTGTTCCAGAAGGGCGCGCTGTTTTCCTCGCTGACAGTGACCGAGAACGTCGCCCTGCCGCTGATCGAACACGCCGGCTTGAGCCGCAATGACGCCGAGCACCTGGCAGCGGTGAAAATGGCCCTGGCCGGGTTGCCGCTGTCGGCGGCAGAGAAATACCCCGCGTCGCTGTCCGGCGGCATGATCAAGCGTGCCGCGCTGGCCCGGGCGTTGGCGCTGGACCCGGACATCCTGTTTCTCGACGAGCCCACCGCCGGTCTCGATCCGATTGGCGCCGCCGCGTTCGACCAATTGATCCTGACCCTGCGCGATGCCCTGGGCCTGAGTGTCTTTCTGGTGACCCACGACCTTGACACGCTCTACACCATCACTGACCGGGTGGCGGTGCTGGCGCAGAAAAAAGTGCTGGTGGCGGACGCCATCGACAAGGTCTCGGAAACCAACGATGCGTGGATTCACGAATACTTCCATGGCCCTCGCGGCCGCGCGGCATTGACGGCCGCCCAACAGCTCAACGAGGTCTGACATGGAAACCCGAGCCCATCATGTATTGATCGGCCTGTTCACCGTGATTGTGGTGACGGCCGCGCTGCTATTCGGCCTGTGGCTGGCCAAGTCCAGTGTCGACACCGAGTTCAAGGACTACGAGGTCGTCTTCAACGAGGCGGTCAGCGGTTTGTCCAAGGGCAGTTCGGTGCAGTACAGCGGGATCAAGGTCGGCGACGTGATCTCGCTGCGCCTGGACCCGAAAGACCCGCGCCGGGTACTGGCGCGAATTCGCCTGGCCGGCGATACCCCGGTCAAGGAAGACACCAATGCCAAGCTGGCCCTGACCGGGGTCACCGGGACCTCGATCATCCAGCTCAGTGGCGGCACGCCTCAGAGCCCGACGCTCAGGGGCAAGGACGGCAACTTGCCGACCATTATCGCCTTGCCCTCGCCCATCGCCCGCCTGCTCAATGACAGCGAGGACCTGATGGCCGGGGTGACCACGCTGATGCATAACGCCAACCTGATGTTCTCCACGGAAAACATCGAGCGCATCAGCAACACCCTGGAGCACCTGGAGCAAACCACCGGGACCATTGCCGAGCAGCGCGGCGATATTCGCCAGGCCATGCAGCAACTGGCCTCGGTCGGCAAGCAGGCCAACAACATGCTGGAGCAGACCACGGCGCTGATGCGCAATGCCAATGGGCTGCTCAACGAGCATGGCAAGGAGGCGCTGGGCAGCGCCGAGCAGGCGATGAAGTCGCTGCAGGAGAGCAGTGCCACCCTCAACAAACTGATCACCGCCAATCAGGATTCGCTCAACAGCGGCATGCAGGGCCTCAATGGCCTGGGCCCCGCCGTGCGTGAGATGCGCGAAACCCTGAGTTCGTTGCGCACCATTACCACACGCCTGGAAGCCAACCCCAGCGGTTACCTGCTGGGCAGTGAAAAGACCAAGGAATTCACGCCATGAAGCTGATTCGGATTGTCCTCCTCGCTGGCTTCACGCTGATCAGTTCGTGCTCGATCCTGCCCAAGCCCGAGCCTTTCGAGGTCTATCGATTGCCTTCGGCCCAGAGTGCATCGACCAGCCCTGGCACACCGCAGCGCTGGTCGCTGCGCGTGACCAAATTCCAGTCCAGCGAAGCGCTGAACAGTCCGAACATTGCAGTGATTCCCCAGGGCGATGTGATCAGCCATTACAAGGGTTCACGCTGGAGCGACCCGGCGCCGGTGCTGTTGCGCAATCGCATGCTGGAAGGTTTTCAGCATGACGGGCGGGTGCCGCTGTTGAGCACCGATGACAGCATTTTCCAGACCGATCTTGAATTGGGCGGCAGCCTGCAGGCGTTCCAGACTGAATACCAGGGCACGAATGCCAGCGTGGTCGTGCGTCTGGATGCGTTGCTGGTGCGCAGCTACGACCAGCGCATCCTTGCCAGCCGCCGCTTCGAAGTGCGCCAGCCTTTGAGCAATGTGCAGGTTCCGGCGGTGGTGGTCGGGTTCGGTCAGGCGAACGATCAGTTGACCGCGCAGGTGGTGAATTGGGCAGTCGAGCAAGGACAGAAACTCGCCCCGCCGCCCAGGCCTTGAAAGCCTGCGCAGCCCCCTGTGGGAGCGAGCTTGCTCGCGATRGCGGTATGTCAGACATATTTATTTTGAATGTGCGACCGCYATCGCGAGCAAGCTCGCTCCCACAGGGGTAAAGCCGTATCAGCGCTGCAAAAACGCCTGATGCATCTCTTCCAGCGTTTCAAAGTGATACGCCGGAGCCTCGGCGCTCAATTCTTCGTGGCTGCCGAACCCGTAACCCACCGCCGCCGCGTCCAGGCCATTGCTGCGTGCGCCGATCAGGTCGTGCTTACGGTCGCCGATCATCAGGGTGCTGGCCGGGTCCAGGTTTTCTTCGGCCATCAGGTGAGCAATCAGCTCGATCTTGTTGGTCCGGGTGCCATCCAGTTCGCTGCCGTAAATCACCTTGAAGTGTTTGGCAAAATCGAAATGCCGGGCGATTTCCCGGGCGAACACCCACGGTTTCGAGGTTGCGATGTACAGTTGCCGGCCTTGTCCGCTCAGGGTTTCCAGCAGCGGCGTGACACCATCGAACACCCGGTTTTCGTAGAGGCCGGTGACCTTGAAGCGCTCACGGTAGAAATTCACCGCCTCCCACGCCTTGGCTTCGTCGAAGTCGTAGAACTGCATGAACGCCTGCAACAGCGGCGGGCCGATGAAGTGTTCGAGTTTGGCCAGGTCCGGCTCATCGATACCCAGTTTGCCCAGGGCGAACTGGATCGAACGGGTGATACCCTCGCGTGGGTCGGTCAGGGTGCCATCGAGGTCGAACAAAACGGTTTGGTAATGCATGTCGAATCCTGAATAAGAGGGCCGGGTCAAAGCTGGTCGTAACCTTCGGCCAGATGCAGGTCCTTGAGCTTCACGTAGTTCGCCGCGCTGTAGGTGAAAAAGGCGCGCTCCTTGTCGGTCAGCGGGCGGATCTGCTTCACCGGGCTGCCCACATACAGGAAGCCGCTTTGCAGATGCTTGCCCGGCGGCACCAGGCTGCCGGCACCAATGATCACATCATCGTCGACCAGCGCACCGTCCATGACGATGCTGCCCATGCCGATCAACACCCGGCTGCCCACCGAACAGCCATGCAACATGACTTTGTGGGCGATGGTCACGTCATCGCCGATCAGCAATGGAAAGCCATCCGGATTGAACGGCCCGGCGTGGGTGATGTGCAACACGCAGCCATCCTGCACGCTGGTGCGCGCACCGATGCGGATGCGGTGCATGTCGCCACGGATCACTGTCAGCGGCCAGACCGAGCTGTCTTCACCGATTTCAACATCGCCGATCACCACCGCCGAGCCGTCTACAAAAGCGCCTTTACCCAGCAGCGGCGTGTGGTTCTGATACTTGCGAAGGTTCACGATAGGGTTTCTCTCTGTTGCTGATAGCTGCGGTGAACGTCGATTGTAATTAAGATGGTTGCATGTTTCTCCAGCCAAGGTATCAACCGTGAGCGTGAACAACCCTCTTTTGCAGTCCTATGACCTGCCGCCGTTCTCCGCCATCCGCGCCGAACACGTACAACCGGCCATTGAACAGATCCTGGCTGACAACCGCGCTGCCATCGTCGAGATCCTCAAGACCCAGGTCAAACAGCCAACGTGGGCCGGTCTGGTACTGGCGATGGACGAGCTCAACGACCGCCTGGGCGCCGCCTGGAGCCCGGTCAGCCACCTCAACGCCGTGTGCAACAGCGCTGAACTGCGTGAAGCCTACGAGTCGTGCCTGCCGGCCTTGAGCGCCTACTCCACCGAACTGGGTCAGAACCGCGAACTGTTCCAGGCCTTCGAAGCCCTGGCCAGCAGCCCGGAAGCGGCCGGTTTCGACGTCGCGCAGAAAACTATCCTGGAGCACTCCCTGCGTGACTTCCGCCTGTCGGGTATCGACCTGCCGGAAGCCGAGCAGAAGCGTTACGCCGAAGTGCAGAGCAAGCTGTCCGAGCTGGGCAGCCGTTTCTCCAACCAGCTGCTCGACGCCACTCAGGCGTGGACCAAACACATCACCGATGAAGCCGCCCTCACCGGCCTGACGGATTCCGCCAAGGCACAAATGGCCGCCGCGGCCCAGGCGAAGGATCTGGATGGCTGGCTGATCACGCTGGAATTCCCGAGCTATTATGCGGTGATGACCTACGCCCAGGACCGCGCACTGCGTGAAGAAGTTTATGCGGCTTACTGCACCCGTGCGTCGGACCAGGGACCGAATGCCGGTCAGAACGACAACGGCCCGGTCATGGAAGAAATCCTCGACCTGCGTCAGGAACTGGCCAAGCTGTTGGGTTTCAGTAGTTTCTCCGAGCTGAGCCTGGCGACCAAAATGGCTGAATCCAGCGATCAGGTGCTGAGTTTCCTGCGTGATCTGGCCAAGCGCAGCAAGCCGTTCGCCGCCCAGGATCTGGAGCAGCTCAAGGCTTACGCCGCCGAACAAGGCTGCCCGGATCTGCAGAGTTGGGACAGCGGTTTCTACGGTGAAAAACTCCGTGAACAGCGTTACAGCGTGGCCCAGGAAGCCCTGCGCGCCTACTTCCCGATCGACAAGGTGTTGAGTGGTCTGTTTGCCATTGTTCAGCGACTGTACGGCATCGAAATCGCCGAGCTCAAAGGCTTCGACACCTGGCACCCGGATGTCCGCCTGTTCGAGATCAAGGAAAACGGCCAGCATGTCGGCCGCTTCTTCTTCGACCTGTATGCTCGTGCCAACAAGCGTGGCGGGGCCTGGATGGATGGCGCCCGGGACCGTCGTCGTACCGCTGGCGGCGTGCTACAAAGCCCGGTGGCGAACCTGGTGTGCAACTTCACCCCGGCCGACAGCGGCAAGCCTGCGCTGCTGACCCACGATGAAGTCACCACCCTGTTCCATGAATTCGGTCACGGCCTGCATCACTTGCTGACCCGCGTCGAGCATGCTGGGGTGTCCGGCATCAATGGCGTGGCCTGGGATGCCGTCGAACTACCAAGTCAGTTCATGGAAAACTGGTGCTGGGAGCCGGAAGGCCTGGCGCTGATTTCCGGTCATTATGAAACCGGCGAACCGCTGCCTCAGGACCTGCTCGGGAAAATGCTCGCGGCGAAAAACTTCCAGTCCGGCCTGATGATGGTCCGCCAACTGGAGTTCTCTCTGTTCGACTTCGAATTGCACGCGACCCACGGCGACGGCCGCAGCGTGCTGCAAGTGCTCGAAGGCGTGCGTGACGAGGTCTCGGTGATGCGCCCGCCGGCCTACAACCGCTTCCCCAACAGCTTTGCGCATATCTTCGCCGGTGGTTATGCCGCGGGTTATTACAGCTACAAATGGGCTGAAGTGCTGTCGGCCGATGCGTTCTCGAAGTTTGAAGAAGAAGGCGTGCTCAACGCCGACACCGGTCGCGCCTTCCGTGAAGCGATCCTGGCACGCGGCGGTTCCCAGGAGCCTATGGTGCTGTTCGTCGACTTCCGTGGCCGTGAGCCATCGATTGACGCACTCTTGCGCCATAGCGGCCTGAGTGAGGACGCAGCAGCATGAGCGAGGGACCTGTGATTACGAAAAAACGCTTTATCGCCGGGGCGGTCTGCCCGGCATGCAGCGAGCCGGACAAGTTGATGATGTGGAACGAAGACCAGGTCCCGCACCGTGAGTGCGTGGCCTGCGGTTACTCCGACACACTCAATGAGCAAGGGCTGTCGGTGCCCAAGGAGTTGGGTACGCGGGTTAATACCAGTGCACTCAAACCAGCCGACACCAAGGTTCAGGCGGTTCAGTTCTTCCCGAACCCGAAACTGAAGAAAAAGCCGGACGAACAACACTGAGTGAAAAAAAGCCCCCGTTGCGCAATGCCGCGGGGGCTTTTTTTATTCGATATGAGCGGACTTGAACCAGCTCTTCATCGAGCACGCGGCGAACGGGCTGGTGCTGCAATCGCCATTGGCCAGCGCCGTGCGCAGTTTGTCCACGTCGGCCTGCATCATGTAGCGAATACCGTCCTTGAAATGGGTGCTGTCGCCAAAGCCACCCTGGGTCATTTCGTTCAGTGCCTCTTCCTTGCTCCAGCCCTGGATGACAACCCGGTACATGGCCGCCATCAGGCCGGTACGGTCGGAACCGTGTTTGCAGTGCATCAGCACCGGGCCTTTGGCTTCGGCCGACTTGATGGCGCGCAAGGCCTTGAGCACATCGGCGTCATCCACGTGGTTGGTGCGATAAGGCAGCTGTACTTGCGTGATGCCTGGCGTTGACAACCAACTGGAGTCCGCTTCAGGCAGGAAGTTGATCACCGTGCCCACCTTCAGCTTCTCCAGCAGCGGCACCGCGCCCTTGTCCGGCAAGGCGCTGCGAAAGAGCGTCGGCGACATCTGGAAGAGGTTGTATTGCTTCTCGACCGGTTGGGCCCAGTCCGCCGGACGCTGCGTCGCGCTGTCGTCAGCAAGTGCCAGTGTCAGGTTAGCGAGTGCAACCAACGACAGGCATATTGCAGATAAAATTCGTGATAGAGGCATGCTTGAGCGACCGTTCAGAAAGGGACGGGAAGATGCTGACAAGGGTCTGCCATGCACGGTCAAAGGTCTGTGAGCTGTTCGTCAAAGAATCGTGAAGCAGATAGCTTGGTGGTTGTTTTCACTAAACATGATGGATTCGTAAAATATCGATGAACTAATACTTGCAGTAAAAGTACTCCGGTCGAATGCTAAGTTCGACCAGGGCTAATTAGCTGTGTCTGAATTTTCTATAAATACTGATCAAGGCCTGGCAATACTGACATAGGCTTTAGCCAGGGCCAGAAGTTTAGCCTTGTCATCGGCGTCAATATCGCCGTCACCATCGATATCCTTGTTGATATTACCGAGGCTGAACGATTGGCCACCGTCATGGGACGATGCAATGAGGATGGTAGAGTCCAGTAAAGCTGTGGTCCCCAGGTTATTTTCAGCGTCCCAATCTTCTTCTTTCAATGCGAACTGCATTGAGACAAGCACTTCGTTTGGGTCGACTATTGTTGGGCCAAGCTTTTGCAGAAAAATACCGCGACGATTGAAAAATGACATCATTAAGTCCTTTTTAAAAAATATCCATGTTTACGTTTGTTGCGGAAAAGACAATAGCGATATTTCTTATGAGATGACCAGCCACAATATGTATCTCTTAGTTGCCGTTCAACAACTTTGCGATATATGAGCGCTGAGAAAATGCCGAACGGCACTGGTCGGCTGATCGTTGTCGATATACTGTATGTGCATACAGCAGTCAGGATTCTCCCCCATGCACACGCCATTGCCCCCACGTGGCCGCGGCACCGCGACCAATCCGCACAACCGCTTCGCCCCGAACCGTTCGGTGGCTGAAGACGATGGTTGGTACCAGGAAGTGCCGATCACCCAAGGCACAGAGGTGCAGATCGAAAAGGCGAAAACCATCATTACCCGCAACACGTCGCCGGACTTGCCCTTCGATCGCTCGATCAATCCCTATCGCGGCTGCGAGCACGGTTGCATTTATTGCTATGCGCGCCCCAGTCACGCCTATTGGGACATGTCGCCGGGGCTGGATTTCGAGACAAAGCTGATCGCCAAGACCAACGCCGTGGATGTGCTGGAGGAGCAGTTGTCCAAACGTGGCTATCAATGTGCACCAATCAACCTCGGTTCCAACACCGACCCGTATCAACCGATCGAGCGTGAATACAAGATCACCCGGCAAACCCTCGAAGTGTTGCTGCGCTATCGGCATCCGGTGACCATCGTCACCAAGGGATCGCTGATTCTTCGCGACCTGGACCTGTTGACCGAGCTTGCCGGCCAAAGACTGGTTGCGGTAATGATCAGCCTGACCACCCTGGACGACGAACTCAAACGCATCCTCGAACCGCGCGCCGCGGCGCCCAAGGCCCGGTTGCGGGCGATCAGGGTCATGCGCGATGCAGGCATCCCGGTGGGCGTGCTGTGTTCACCGATGATTCCGATGATCAACGACAGCGAACTCGAAAGTCTGCTCGCCGAGGCCCACGGTGCCGGGGCACAGAGCGCCGCCTACATGATGCTGCGCTTACCGCTGGAAGTGGCGCCCCTGTTCGAGGAATGGCTGGCGGCCCACTACCCTCAACGGGCAGCGCATGTCCTGAGCCTGATTCGCCAGAGCCGTGGTGGCGAACTGTATGACAGCCGCTTTGGTGCGCGGATGCGCGGTGAAGGCCCGTTTGCGGACCTGCTGGCGCAGCGCTTTGCCAAAGCGATCAAACGGCTGGGACTCAATCACCGGGAGGGGTTCAATCTGGACTGCGAAGCCTTTTGTCCGCCGGGTCGCCAAATGTCGTTGATTTGAGGACAATTGGCCTATGGTTGAGTACTGAAGAGCACGCTTACGTATTAGTCTGGTCACGTTTTATGTGACCTGGAACACGCGTCCTAGAGCGTTTTATTCAGTTTCAATTAAGATTCGGCCGCTACCTTGTTCATCGAGTGACCGATGGGTCGAGATGATTGGCCTGGATGTTTTTTAACCAGCCACTGGCTTCACACCGGACCACACGGGATGACTCCCTGAGCCCGTCAATGAGGATGAATCATGAGTGACAAGGATAAACAGCCGTTGGCTGCGTCGGCCTCGCCCGAACCCGAGGCGGAAACCGCCGATGCAGCGTTGCAGCATATTGTTGACGGCTTTTTGCATTTTCATCATGAGATCTTTCCGCAACAGGAAGAGCTCTTCAAAAAACTTGCCACGGCCCAGCGGCCACGAGCGATGTTCATCGCCTGCGCCGATTCGCGCATCGTGCCCGAGTTGATTACCCAAAGCTCCCCCGGCGACCTGTTCGTAACCCGCAATGTCGGCAACGTTGTACCGCCTTACGGGCAAATGAACGGCGGTGTTTCCACGGCGATCGAGTACGCCGTACTGGCTCTGGGGGTGCATCACATCATTATTTGCGGGCATTCCGACTGCGGCGCCATGCGCGCGGTGCTCAACCCGGACAGCCTGGAAAAAATGCCCACGGTCAAAGCCTGGCTGCGGCACGCCGAAGTGGCAAAAACCATGGTGCAGGAGAACTGCAACTGCTCTAGCGAAAGCGAAAGCATGCACATCCTCACCGAAGAGAATGTGATCGCCCAGTTGCAGCATCTGCGCACCCATCCGTCGGTGGCTTCGCGCATGGCCAACGGTCAGTTATTTATTCACGGCTGGGTCTACAACATCGAAACCAGCGAAATCAAAGCCTACGACGCCGATCAAGGTTGTTTCCTGCCGCTAAATGGCAGCCTGCCGATTCCTGTGGCGACGCCAAAAGCGCGCTTCTAAATCTTCCTAAATCGATGTGTGGTTTAGCCGAGGCTGCCATTCAGGCAGCCTGGCTTTGCCATGCCTGAAGAAAACTTCGGGAGACTCACCATGCGTGCTGCTCAATTAAAAGCTGTTCTGCCACGGGAGCTGCTGGCTTCGGTGGTTGTGTTTCTGGTTGCCCTGCCCCTGTGCATGGGCATCGCGATTGCCTCGGGGCTGCCGCCGGCCAAAGGTCTGATTACTGGCATCATCGGTGGTCTGGTGGTCGGTTGGTTAGCCGGTTCGCCGCTGCAAGTCAGCGGCCCGGCGGCGGGCCTGGCCGTTCTGGTATTCGAACTGGTCCGCCAGCACGGTATCGCCATGCTCGGGCCGATTCTGTTGCTGGCGGGTTTGCTGCAACTGTTGGCCGGTCGATTGAAGCTGGGCTGCTGGTTTCGGGTGACGGCGCCTGCAGTGGTGTACGGCATGCTGGCCGGGATTGGAGTGTTGATTATCCTGTCTCAGGTGCATGTGATGCTGGATGCCGTGCCCAAACCCTCGGGCCTGGATAACCTGGCAACCTTCCCGGCGGCGCTGGCTCAGGCGTTGCCCACGTTTGGCTGGCAAGCCGGGTTGCTCGGTTTGTCGACGATTGCCGTCATGTGGCTGTGGGACAAACTCCGTCCGCAATCCCTGCGCTTCATTCCCGGCGCGCTACTGGGCGTCGGTCTGGCCACGCTTGCCAGTCTGGTGCTGGCATTGCAGGTCAAACGGGTTGAGGTGCCGGCAAACCTGACGGAGGCCATCGACTGGCTGAAGCCGGTGGATCTGCTCAACCTGGCTGATCCGACCTTGCTGATTGCCGCGTTTGCCGTGGCCTTCATCGCCAGCGCCGAAACCTTGCTCTCGGCCGCGGCGGTTGATCGCATGCACAGCGGCCAGCGCTCGGACTTCGACCGGGAATTGTCGGCGCAAGGTATCGGCAACATGCTGTGTGGCCTGCTAGGGGCGTTGCCGATGACGGGCGTTATCGTGCGCAGTTCGGCGAATGTTCAGGCCGGAGCAACTACGCGGTTTTCGACCATTTTCCACGGCCTGTGGCTGCTGGCGTTCGTGCTGTTGCTGTCCAGCGTGCTGCAAAGCATTCCGGTGGCAAGCCTGGCGGGCGTGCTGGTGTACACCGGTTTCAAACTGGTGGACCTCAAAGTCTTTCGTGGTTTGGGCCGGTATGGTCGGGCGCCGATGTTCACTTACGCGGCAACCGCGCTCGCCATCGTATTCACGGACCTGCTGACCGGCGTGTTGATTGGCTTCGGCCTGACGCTGGTGAAGCTCGCGCTTAAAGCCTCGCGCTTGAAAATCAGCCTGATCGACCTGCCTCAGGAAGGGCAAATGGAATTGCGCCTGACAGGCGCTGCGACCTTCCTCAAAGTGCCGGCGCTGACCCAGGTGCTGGGTAGTATTCCAGCAGGCGCGACGGTGCATGTGCCGCTCAATAATCTGAGCTACATCGATCACTCGTGTCTGGAGTTGCTGGAGGAATGGGGTCGGGCGAATGCGGCCAAGGGTTCGAAGCTGTTGATTGAATCGCGGGGGTTGAAGCGCAGGCTCGAGGGGCGGGTGCGGACGAATACCGGCATAGGCGCGGCTGGTTGAGGTTCCTGTGTAGGAGCGAGCTTGCTCGCTCCTACAAGGGGATTGTGTTTAGCGATGGATCAAGCTGCCGGCTGATCCAGCTCCAGGCCCACGCCCAAACGGCGCGACATGCACGGCCAGCGCTTCCACGCGGCACCGGTGTCCGGGCTGCTGAGCTTGTCGCGGTAGGCTTCCACCGACTCTAGCGCAAAGCTCTCTTCGGTCAGCATTTGATCGAACGCGTGATGTACGACTTCGTCCAGTTGGTTGGCAAACTCCTCACCGATCAATTGGTGAGCAATCAGGTTGGCGACAGTCATGTCCAAGGGGATCAGTGGCTGGCCGAAATGCTTGATGTACAGGTCGTTGACCTCTTCGACAAACCGGTGCGCCAGGTAGGCTTCATCCAGCAGGCTGTCGAGCCCGACATGGCCGGCCATGATGGCTGGCGGCTGGAGGAAGTACTGCTCGGCGATATTCAGCACCGGTTTGATCTGTGACTCAATGCCCGCTTCCCTGGCGACTTCATTGGCTGCATCCAGCAGATCGGGCACTTCTTCGATGTAGGCGGCGACAAATCGCGTCAGTACGCCGTTGGTATCGGTCTCCGGCAATTGGATCGCCGGGTGTAGATGAGGCAGTTTGCTTTCCAGCTGACGCGTCAGCAGGCCGGTGTCGGCTTCATGTTGTTGGGCTTTTTGGATCTGCTCGCGCAATGCGGCGGTGTTCATGAAAACTCCAGGAAACAAGGCAATGAAATAGGGAAGACATAACTTAGCTGGCTTATGAAAAATGCTAAGACGCATTTGTCATAATTATTTCATCCTTGATGCATCTGCGTTATATCGATTTGCCACCACTCGTCTGCATCCTTCTCCAATCGTGCCCTTGAATGCAAGTCCCCGCTGTTTCAGATCATTTACGTCATCGCGTTGCGAGGTCGGAGTCGCTGTCTATACTCGCCATTGAATGGAGTTAGCTGATAACGCCCGACTGCATGTGCAGCAAGGCCCGGCGAATCAAGTTCGTAGTCTGATGCAGCCGCTCCCTTGCCGCAGGTGAAAGCCGGCGGGATAACAAGAACGATAAGGGGAACCCGCAATGATGCGACATCCACATGTCTGGATGGGCCTCCTGTTGTGGTCGATTTTCAGTCAGGCGCAAGCGGCCTGGACTGTGAATATGGCGCCTGGAGCGACTGAAATCAGTCACGCAGTATTCGACCTGCACATGACCATTTTCTGGATCTGTGTGGTGATCGGCATCATCGTTTTTGGTGCCATGTTCTGGTCGATGATTCTTCATCGCCGCTCGACCGGGCAGTTGGCCGCCAAATTTCATGAAAGCACCACCGTCGAAATCCTCTGGACCATCGTGCCCTTCCTGATCCTGGTGGCCATGGCGGTTCCCGCTACCGCAACCCTGATCAAGATGTACGACGCCAGCGAGCCGGAGATCGATATACAGATCACCGGCTACCAGTGGAAGTGGCATTACAAATACCTGGGCCAGGACGTCGAGTTCTTCAGCAACCTGACCACCCCTCAGGATCAAATCCACAACAAGGAAGCCAAGAGCGAGCACTACCTGCTCGAAGTCGACAAGCCATTGGTGCTGCCGGTCGGCACCAAGGTGCGCTTTCTGGTGACCTCCGCCGATGTGATCCACTCCTGGTGGGTGCCGGCTTTCGCCGTCAAGCGCGATGCGATTCCCGGGTTCGTCAATGAGGCCTGGACCCGCATCGACAAGCCCGGCATCTACCGTGGCCAGTGCGCCGAGTTGTGCGGCAAGGATCACGGTTTCATGCCGACAGTGGTCGAGGTCAAGGAAAAGGCCGATTACGAAAAATGGCTGGCCGATCGCAAGGTCGAGGCCGCGCAGCTCAAGGAGCTGACCAGCAAGGAATGGACCCTCGACGAGCTCAAGGAGCGCGGCGACAAGGTCTATCACACCACCTGCGTGGCCTGTCACCAGGCCGAAGGCCAGGGCCTGCCGCCGATGTTCCCGGCGCTCAAGGGCTCGAAAATCGCCACCGGACCGAAAGAAGCTCACCTGAGCATTGTCTTCCACGGCAAGCCCGGCACCGCAATGGCGGCGTTCGGCAAGCAACTATCGGAAGTCGATATCGCGGCGGTCGTGACCTATGAACGTAATGCCTGGGGCAACAACAAAGGCGACATGGTCACGCCTAAAGAAGTACTGGAGCTGAAACAGGCGGAAAGCAAATGACCCGGTCTATTGCGCACGTACGGAACCGGTCGGGGCTTTGCACCCCGGCCTGCCCAGCCCATCTGTTTGCAGGAGACAGGACATGACTGCTGTAATCGATGAACATGTTCATACCGCCACCGACCACGCCCACGGCCCCGCCAAAGGCTTGATGCGTTGGGTGCTGACCACGAACCACAAGGACATTGGCACGCTGTACCTGTGGTTTGCATTCTCCATGTTCCTGCTTGGCGGCTCGTTCGCCATGGTGATCCGTGCCGAGCTGTTCCAGCCGGGGCTGCAAATCGTCCAGCCGGAGTTCTTCAACCAGATGACCACCATGCACGGTCTGGTGATGGTCTTCGGTGCAGTGATGCCGGCTTTCGTCGGCCTCGCCAACTGGATGATCCCGCTGATGATCGGCGCGCCGGACATGGCCCTGCCGCGGATGAACAACTTCAGCTTCTGGCTGTTGCCGGCGGCGTTCCTGCTGCTGGTATCGACCCTGTTCACCGCCGGCGGCGGGCCGAACTTCGGCTGGACCTTCTATGCACCGCTGTCGACGACCTACGCGCCGGAAAGCGTGACCTTCTTCATCTTCGCCATTCACTTGATGGGGATCAGTTCGATCATGGGGGCGATCAACGTGATCGCGACCATCCTCAACCTGCGCGCCCCCGGCATGACGTTGATGAAAATGCCGCTGTTCGTCTGGACCTGGCTGATCACCGCGTTCCTGTTGATTGCGGTGATGCCGGTACTGGCGGGCTGCGTGACCATGATGCTGATGGACATCCATTTCGGCACCAGCTTCTTCAGCGCCGCCGGTGGCGGTGACCCGGTGCTGTTCCAGCATGTGTTCTGGTTCTTCGGTCACCCCGAGGTGTACATCATGATCCTGCCGGCCTTCGGTGCCGTCAGCTCGATCATTCCGGCCTTTTCGCGCAAGCCGCTGTTCGGCTACACCTCGATGGTCTACGCCACGGCGAGTATCGCGTTCCTGTCGTTCATCGTCTGGGCGCACCACATGTTCGTGGTCGGCATTCCGCTGGTGGGCGAGCTGTTCTTCATGTACGCCACACTGCTGATTGCGGTGCCAACGGGCGTGAAGGTGTTCAACTGGGCCAGCACCATGTGGCAAGGCTCATTGACCTTCGAGACACCGATGCTGTTTGCCGTGGCGTTCGTCATCCTGTTCTCCATCGGCGGGTTCTCCGGGTTGATGCTGGCCATCGCCCCGGCGGACTTCCAGTATCAGGACACCTACTTCGTGGTTGCGCACTTCCACTACGTACTGGTGCCAGGGGCGATCTTCGGGATCTTCGCCTCAGCCTACTACTGGCTGCCGAAATGGACTGGCCACATGTACGACGAAACCCTCGGCAAGCTGCATTTCTGGCTGTCGTTCATCGGCATGAACATGGCCTTCTTCCCGATGCATTTCGTGGGGCTGGCGGGGATGCCGCGACGGATTCCGGACTACAACCTGCAATTCGCCGACTTCAACATGGTGTCGTCGATCGGTGCATTCATGTTCGGCGCCACGCAGATCTTCTTCCTGTTCATCGTGATCAAGACCATTCGCGGCGGCCCCCCAGCACCGGCCAAACCGTGGGACGGGGCTGAAGGCCTGGAGTGGAGCATCCCGTCACCGGCGCCGTATCACACCTTCACCACGCCGCCGGAAGTGAAATGAACGCGCGCCCTTCTGTGGGAGCGAGCTTGCTCGCGATAGGGCCAACTCGGTGTGTCWGACACACCGCTATCGCGAGCAAGCTCGCTCCCACAGGGATTGGTGTGGAGGTTCGAAACCATGGCTGACTCAATTTCGTTGAAGAAACTGGTCACGCGTTTGCTGACCGTGGTGGTGGCAATGTTTGTGTTCGGGTTTGCACTGGTGCCGATCTACGACGTGATGTGCAAGGCTTTCGGCATTAATGGCAAAACCGCCGGGCAGTACGAGGGCGAGCAGACGGTCGACACCTCGCGGCAGGTGCGTGTGCAGTTTCTGTCGACCAACACTGCCGATATGCCGTGGGACTTCTATCCCAAGGGCGAGGAACTGGTGGCCCATCCGGGGGCGGTGAACGAGATGATCTTCATCGCTCACAACCCCACCGATAAGCCGATGAGCGCCCAGGCGGTGCCGAGCATTGCGCCGAGCACCGCGGCGGCGTACTTCCACAAGACCGAATGCTTCTGCTTTACCCAGCAAGTGCTGCAGCCCGGTCAACGGATCGAGATGCCGGTACGTTTCATCGTTGACCGTGACATGCCCAAGGATGTGAAGCACCTGACGCTGTCTTACACGCTGTTCGATATCACCGCCCGACATCCACCAGTAGCAGTAAACACTGGCGGCTGAGCGTGCCCGATAAGGAGAACAATAAATGGCAACTCATGAACATTATTACGTTCCCGCCCAGAGCAAATGGCCGATCATCGCCACGCTCGGCATGGTCACTACCGTGTACGGCCTGGCCACCTGGTTCAATGATCTGAAAGCGGCGCGCCCGGAGTCCCACGGGCCACTGATCTTTTTCGTCGGCGGGTTGCTGCTGGCCTACATGCTGTTCGGCTGGTTCGGTACGGTCATCAAGGAAAGTCGCGGTGGTTTGTACAGCGCGCAAATGGATCGTTCGTTCCGCTGGGGCATGAGTTGGTTCATTTTCTCGGAGGTGATGTTCTTCATCGCCTTTTTCGGCGCGCTGTTCTATGTGCGTCATGTCTCCGGCCCGGCCCTCGGCGGTGAAGGCGCCAAAGGCATCGCGCACATGCTGTGGCCGAACTTCGAATTCGTCTGGCCGTTGCTGAACAACCCCGACTCGAAATTGTTTCCGCCGCCCAAGGAAGTCATCAGCCCCTGGGGCCTGCCGCTGCTCAACACCGTGTTACTGGTGAGTTCCAGCGTAACCGTGACCATCGCCCACCACTCCTTGAAAAAGGGCCATCGCGGCGCACTGAAACTCTGGCTGTTGCTCACCGTATTGCTCGGCTGCGGGTTCCTCACCTTCCAGGCCGAAGAGTACATGCACGCCTATCACGAACTGGGACTGACCCTGGGCTCGGGCATCTACGGCGCGACATTCTTCATGCTCACCGGGTTCCACGGCGCCCACGTGACCATCGGCACCATCATCCTGTTCGTGATGCTGATGCGGATCATGCGCGGGCACTTCGACAGCGAGCATCAGTTCGGCTTCGAAGCGGCGAGCTGGTACTGGCACTTCGTGGATGTGGTGTGGATCGGGCTGTTCGTTTTCGTCTATGTGCTCTAAGCCTTTTACCAAGGCACGTGAGAGACCAGTTGGCCGCTGAAAAAGCCCCAGGCGATCAGACCGAGGGTAAGGGCGGCCAGCGTCACTCGCACACTTAAGGCAATGACGAGGCGGCTTGAGCGGCTGTCGTCCTTGACCAGAAAAAACAGGCCGCTGAACAGGCTGACAACCGTGGCAATCAGCATCAGGACGATGGCTGCTTTGAGCATGGTGAGACTCCGGGGGGAGAAGCGATGATATGAGTATAGCTATCGCGATGATCAACTTTCTGGCGACGCCATGAAGCGCTTTCGGCCAGGTGTCGTGCCAACGCTGGTGGTGGCGTTGTTGCTGCCGCTGCTGGTGTCTTTGGGGTTCTGGCAATTGAGCCGGGGCGCGGAGAAAAGCGCGCTGCTGCAAACCTACGCCGAGCGCCGTGTCGCCGAGCCGATGGCCAGCACCGAACTGCAATACATCACTGACCCGGCCTTCCGCCGGGTTCGCCTGCATGGCCAGTTCGATGCCGAACACAGCCTGCTGCTGGACAACAGTCAACGCAACGGCAGGGTTGGTGTCGAGCTGTTGCAACCGTTTCACGATCAGGCCACCGGGCTTTGGCTGCTGGTCAATCGCGGCTGGCTGCCGTGGCCGGAGCGCCGCACACCACCTCAATTCAAGACACCCACCGAAGCGGTCAGCCTCGACGCGTGGGTCTACGTCTCCCCCGGTGCGACGTTCCAATTGCACGCAGATCCCACAACGTTGACATGGCCGAAGCTGATTACGGCCGTTGAGCCAACCAGGCTCTGGACTGCGCTGAACCGCGAAGGCTTTGCCTTTGAGCTACGCGCCGAAACCGGCCCCGCCACTTATCAGGCCGATTGGCCGGTGGTGGTCATGGGGCCGGAAAAACACATTGCTTATGCCGTGCAGTGGTTCGCCATGACGATCGCCCTGTTCGGCCTTTATCTCTATCTCGGCTGGCACAACGCAAAGGAGAAGCACCATGGGAGCGGCCATGAATCCACCCAGCATATCTGAGGCGAAACCGTCGGTGAACCGGCGCAAGGGCCGCTTGCAACTGCTGCTGATCCTGTTCGGGGTGATCGGTCCGATGATCCTCGCCACCGGCATGTACAAGCTGAATTTCTGGGTGCCCGAGGGCCGCAGTTATCACGGCGAACTGATCGGTAACGGCCAGACCCGTGCCGACATCGGCGTGCAGGCTCAGGAGGATCGCTGGCAGATACTGGTAACGGCGCCCAAGGATTGTGCGGTGGACTGCCAGCAACTGGTGTATCTGGCGCGGCAGATCCAGATCGGCCTCGGCCGCGATGCGTCCCGCGCCAGCCATGCATTGGCTGCCGCGCAGACGCTGAACAGCGATTACGAGACTAAACTTCAACGCGAGTACCCGCAGTTGCAACGCTATTCACTGGACTTGCCTGCCTACACTAAAGGCGCTCAAAGCAATGACGCGCCGCACCTGTGGATCATCGACCCTCACGGCAACCTGGTGCTGCGCTATGACCCGTCGGTGAAGGGTAAGGACCTGCTCAACGACCTGCGTCACCTGCTGAAACTGTCGAATATCGGATAAGGGCATCGTCATGGCCAAACCTGGATTTCGCCTCGCGTTGTTTGCCACCTTGCTGGCACTGATTGTGGTGTTGCTCGGCGCCTACACCCGCCTGACCCACGCCGGCCTCGGCTGCCCGGACTGGCCCGGCTGCTACGGCTTCATCAGCGTGCCGAAAAGCGAAGCCCAGCTGGCCCATGCCGAATTGCATTTCCCGGACACTCCAGTCGAGGCCCACAAGGGTTGGAACGAGATGATCCACCGCTACTTCGCGGGCACGCTGGGGCTGTTGATCGCGGTGTTGGCCGGTCGTGCGTGGGGGCATCGCCGCCATCCGGGGCAACCGGTGAAGCTGCCGTTGTTTCTGTTGGCGGTGGTTCTTGGCCAAGCCGCGTTCGGCATGTGGACAGTAACGCTCAGGCTCTGGCCGCAGGTGGTTACCGGGCATTTGCTTGGCGGTTTCGCGACCTTGAGCCTGTTGTTTCTGCTGACCTTGCGCCTGTCCGGCGTACTGCCGGCGTTGACCGTGCCGCGACGCTTGCAGCACTGGGCGACGGCCGGACTGCTGCTGGTGATCGGGCAAATCGCCCTCGGTGGCTGGGTCAGTTCCAATTACGCCGCCGTGGCCTGTATCGACTTTCCTACTTGCCACGGCCAATGGCTGCCGCCTGCCGACTTCGCCAATGGCTTTCACCTGACCCAACACATCGGTCCGAACTATCTCGGCGGGCAACTGGACAGCGATGCCCGTACGGCCATTCACCTGACCCATCGCATCGGTGCGTTGCTGGTCACCCTGGTATTGCTCGGTCTGGCCTGGCAACTGAAGGCGGTTGGCATGACGCGCCTGGCAGGCCTGGTGCTGATCGTCCTTGGCGCACAAATCACCCTGGGTATCAGCAACGTGCTGTTCCATCTGCCGCTGCCGGTGGCCGTCGCGCATAACGCGGGAGGGGCGGCGCTGTTGCTGACCATGGTGCTGGTCAATTACCACGCCCGCACCAGTCTGGTCCGGGTCAAGCAAGCGCGCTGGCACTTCAGCCCGCGTAAACACTCAGCCGGGCCCATAACAATAAAAGGAGAGATGCCATGGCGATTCTGATCGGCGAACGTCCCAGTCAGGCGATCTGGCGTGACTACCTGGAGCTGACCAAACCCAAAGTCGTGGTGCTGATGCTCATCACTTCACTGGTGGGGATGTTCCTCGCGACCCGTGCCGGCGTGCCGTGGACGGTGCTGATTTTCGGCAACCTGGGCATCGCTTTGTGTGCCGGTGGCGCGGCGGCGGTCAATCATGTGGTGGACCGGCGCATCGACGCGGTCATGGCGCGCACCCACAAACGGCCGCTCGCCGAAGGCCGGGTGTCACCGACAGCTGCGCTGACGTTCGCGCTGGTATTGGCAGCCCTCGGGCAAGCCATGTTGCTGACGTTTACCAACCCGCTGACCGCGTGGCTGACCCTCGCCTCGTTGCTCGGCTACGCGGTGATCTACACCGGATTTCTCAAGCGCGCGACCCCGCAGAACATTGTCATCGGTGGTCTGGCCGGTGCTGCGCCGCCGTTGCTCGGCTGGACTGCCGCCACCGGTCACGTCAGCGCCGAACCGCTGCTGCTGGTGCTGATCATCTTCGCCTGGACCCCGCCGCACTTCTGGGCGCTGGCGATCCATCGCAAGGAGGAATACGCCAAGGCCGACATACCGATGCTGCCGGTCACCCATGGCGAGCACTACACCAAGATTCATATCCTGCTGTATACCTTCGCGTTGCTCGCTGTCAGCCTGATGCCTTACGTGATCCACATGAGCGGTGTGCTGTACCTGGCGTGTGCGCTCGGGCTGGGTGCGCGATTTCTGCAATGGGCCGTGGTGCTGTACCGTGGCACTCGGCCGCACGCGGCGATCAACACGTTCAAGTACTCTATTTACTACTTGTTCCTGCTGTTTATCGCCCTGCTCGTAGACCACTACTTACTGTTGAACCTATGACTCGAACCCAGAAAACCGTCTTCATTCTCGTTGCCCTGGTCGCACTGATCCTGGGCCTGACCGTCAACAAGGTGCTGTCCGGGAAGAATCAGGGCGATCCGACAGCGCTGATCGACGCCGGAATCATTTTGCTGCCGCAGAGCCGTAATCTGCCGGACGTGACGATGACCAATCAGGACGGCCAGCCGGTCGCGATCAATGAATTGAAAGGCAAGTGGAGCCTGCTGTTCTTCGGCTACACCTTCTGCCCGGACATCTGCCCGACCACCCTCGCCCAGCTGCGACAGATCAAGAGCGAGTTGTCGCAAGAAGCGGTGGATAAACTGCAAATCGTGCTGGTCAGCATCGACCCCAATCGCGATACGCCCAAGCAGCTCAAGCAGTACCTGGGTTACTTTGACCCGCAGTTCATCGGCCTGACCCCGGCGTCGACCGAAGAGCTGCAAAAGATCGCCAACGCGGTGAGCATTCCATACATTCCGGCGGACACCAGCAAGCCGAACTACACCGTCGACCACAGCGGCAACCTCGCGGTGATCGGGCCGGACGGCACCCAACGCGGGTTTATACGGGCGCCGCTGAACAATGCGAAGCTGGTGGCGCAGTTGCCGGTGATGCTCAAGCGTCAATAACGGCACCACTAAACCTGTGGGAGCGAGCTTGCTCGCGATGGCGGACTGACATTCAACATCTATGTTGGATGTGACGGCCCCATCGCGAGCAAGCTCGCTCCCACAGGAGGGCTGTGTTTCGGGCACAAAAAAGGGGCGCATTCGATGCGCCCCCTTTTCGTTGCAGCAGTCGGTCAGAACGCCGGCACCACCGCGCCTTTGTACTTCTCGAGAATGAAGGCCTTCACTTCCGGGCTGTGCAGGGCAGCCACCAGTTTCTTCATCGCTTCGCTGTCCTTGTCATCCGGACGAGCCACGAGGATGTTCACGTACGGCGAGTCGCTGCCTTCGATGAACAGCGCGTCCTTGGACGGATCGAGCTTGGCTTCCAGCGCGTAGTTGGTGTTGATCAGCGCCAGGTCGACCTGGGTCAGCACACGCGGGATGGTCGCGGCTTCCAGCTCACGGATTTTCAGGTCCTTGGTGTTCTCGGTGATGTCCTTCACGGTCGACAGGATGTTGTTCGAATCTTTCAACTTGATCAGACCGGCCTTGGCCATCAGCAACAGTGCCCGGCCGCCGTTGGTGGCGTCGTTCGGGATGACCACGGTGGCACCGCCAGGCAGTTCGGCAATGGTCTTGTACTTGCTGGAGTAAGCGCCCAGGGGCTCCAGGTGCACGCCGGCCACGGAAACCAGGTGGGTGCCCTTGGCCTTGTTGAACTCATCCAGGTATGGCTGGTGCTGGAAGAAGTTGGCGTCCAGGCGCTTTTCCGCGACCTGCACGTTCGGCTGGATGTAGTCGGTGAATACCTTGACCTTCAGGTCCACGCCTTCTTTGGCCAGGGCTGGCTTCACGAATTCGAGGATCTCGGCGTGCGGAACCGGAGTGGCTGCGACAGTCAGGGTTTCAGCGTGGGCAGAGAACGCGGCAACGGCCGCGAAGGCCACGAGTAGTTTTTTCATTCAGCTAACTCCTTGTGCGGCGCCGGTTTCCGGCGCCTGCCAGCGAATGGCCGGCTCATGTCTTATTTACGGGAGAAATGCACAACCAGTTTGTCGCCGACGGTTTGCAGTACCTGGACCAATACCAGCAGCAATACCACCGTCACGACCATCACATCGGTCTGGAAACGCTGGTAACCGAAGCGGATCGCCAGGTCGCCCAGACCACCGGCGCCCACGACACCGGCCATCGCCGTGTAGGACACCAGCGTAATGGCCGTCACCGTAATCGCCGCGAAGATGCCCGGACGAGCCTCAGGCAACAACGCGTTGGTGATGATCTGCCGCGTGGTCGCGCCCATGGCCTGGGTCGCTTCGATGATGCCGCGATCCACTTCACGCAAGGCGGTTTCCACCAGGCGGGCGAAGAACGGCGTGGCACCCACCACCAGCGGCGGGATTGCACCCGCGACACCGAGGGACGTGCCGGTGATCAACACTGTGAACGGAATCATCACGATCAACAGGATGATGAACGGCAGCGAACGCAGAACGTTCACCACCAGGGACAACATCGCGTAGATGCCCTTGGCTTCCAGCAACTGGCGCGGGCTGCACAGGAACAGCAGCACACCCAACGGCAAGCCGAGCAGCACGGTGAACAACAGCGAACCGCCGAGCATCAGCAGGGTGTCGCAGGTGGCCAGCCAGATTTCGAACCAGTCGATATTGGCAAAGAAACTTGTCAGGGCTTCCATTAGCGCAGCACCTCCATGTGAACGTCGGCCGCGGTGAAGCAGGCGAAGGCCGCTTCCATGTCACCGCCGGTCACGGCCAGGGTCAGTTGCCCGTATGGGACTTCTTTGATGCGGTCGATACGACCGGCCAGGATGCTGTAGTCCACACCGGTTTCCCGGGCGACGGTGCCCAACAATGGCGCGTAGGTCGCTTCGCCCTGGAAGGTCAGACGCACGATGCGACCCGGCACGTGAGCGAAGTCATCACGCTGTTCGCTTTCGTCGATCTGCTCGTCTTCCTGCACGAAACGCTTGGTGGTCGGGTGCTTCGGATGCAGGAACACCTCGGCCACCGAGCCTTGCTCGACGATCACGCCAGCGTCCATGACTGCCACCTGGTCGCAGACCCGGCGGATCACGTCCATCTCGTGGGTGATCAACACGATGGTCAGTTTCAGCTCGCGATTGATCTCGGCCAGCAATYGCAACACCGATGCGGTGGTTTGCGGGTCAAGGGCGCTGGTGGCTTCATCGCACAGCAGGATTTTTGGCTTGGTCGCCAGGGCGCGGGCAATGCCGACACGCTGCTTTTGTCCGCCGGACAATTGCGCCGGGTACTTTTTCGCGTGGTCGGACAAACCGACCCGCGCCAGCAACTCGGCCACGCGCGAGTCGATCTCGCTACGCGACAGTTCGCCGGCCAGGGTCAGTGGCAGCGCGACGTTGTCGGCGACAGTCTTGGAGGCCAGCAGGTTGAAGTGCTGGAAAATCATCCCGACCTGCTGACGGAAGCGGCGCAGGCCATTGGCGTCGAGCGCGGTGACTTCTTCACCGCCGACGGTGATCTTGCCGCCGCTGGCGTTTTCCAGGCGATTGATCAGACGCAGCAGGGTACTTTTTCCTGCTCCGGAATGACCGATCAAGCCGAAAACCTGCCCGTTCTCAATCGTCAGACTGGTCGGATGCAGAGCGGGGATTTCCTTACCGGCGACGCGGTAGGTTTTATGGACGTTTTGAAACTCGATCACGTAGCGAACCTTGTGGGGCGCGTTAGAAAAGGATCAGCGGTTAGCCGGGCGCGCATTTTAGCCTGTCCGTATAGAGGTTCTTAGCATTTATTTCGCATTAGTCCTGTCATTTGGCAATAACGCGATCAAAGGTCTGAAAAAAGTAACGGCTGAAGAGGCTCGCCCAAGGCCGAAGGCAATTTCGACCTGCTGGGCAGCATCGGGTTTGGGACAGGGAGGCGAAGGCCAAGGCGATTCTGGCCTGAAGATCTGCGGAGCTAGAGCGACCGCCATCGCGAGCAAGCTCGCTCCCACAGTAGAGAAGTGTTGGTCACAAAATGTGTGGGCAACCCGAAACCCTGTGGGAGCGAGCTTGCTCGCGATGCTTTTAAGATTTGCGAGGGGTCAGAACCATCTGCGCCGGAACACTGCGCAAAATCTGCCGCTCAAGCTTCAGATCAAACTCAGGATCGAGCTTGTTCACCCGTTTGGTCAGCAAATTAGCCAGCCAAGGGTAATCATTGGTGCGCGGTGCCTGAATGCTCACGTCACACTGAAAGTTCACCACATCGGCAGCGATGGCATCGAGTTGGCGACGCAGTTTGCCCATATCGTTGATATTCAGCTCGACCGTGGTGCTTTCAGCCATTAGATCGACAACCTTGGCTTTTGGCTTGGCTTCGGCAGCCTTGAGGGCAGCCTCGGCTTTTTCCAGCTCGGCCTTGCGCGCCTGGGCAATCGAGCCGTTGACTCCACCGGTCAGTGCCGGAGCCTTGGGCATCAATGCGCGGGCACGACTAAGGGCGGTAGCGGCAGCATCCACGTCACCCTTTTGCAGCACGATCTGGCTGCGGCGCAGGTAGGCTTCGGCCAGTTGCCGCTGGTATTGCTCAAGGGAAGCATCGTTGGGCGATTCGGCCTGCAAGGCTGCCAATTGGTCTTCGGCGGTGGCCAGTTCATCGCTGGCGATGTTTTGTTCCAGCTGTACGATGGCCGTGGCCCGCGCGTCGGCGGCCTCGGTGGCCGCCGGTGGCGTGCTTTGGCAGGCGCCCAGCAGCAAAGAAAATGCGACAAGGAGCAGATAACGGGAGGCGAACGACTTCATTCCTGCGACTCTCTATTTGCGCAAAAAACGAGCAAGTCTACACCCCTCGACGGGGCAGAACAAAACTCAGCAGAAATAGCGCGGCGGCCGTCACCACAATCGACGGGCCGGCCGGGGTATCCTTGAACCAGGACAGCGCCAGCCCGCCACACACGGCGAGTATGCCCAGCAGGCTCGCGCCCAGTGCCATCTGCTCCGGCGAACGGGCGTGACGTTGTGCCGCAGCAGCCGGGATGATCAGCAACGAAGTGATCAGCAATACGCCGACGATTTTCATCGCCACGGCAATCACTACGGCGATCAACAGCATCAGGGCCAGGCGCAATCCAGCCACCGGCAGACCTTCGACCCTGGCCAGTTCTTCATGCACCGTGATTGCCAGCAATGGGCGCCACAATGCAACCAGCAAGAGCAGTACTGCAGCACTACCGCCAAGAATCCAGGCCAGGTCGGTCGGACTGATCGCCAGCAGGTCGCCGAACAAATAGGCCATCAGGTCGATTCGCACTTCGTGCATGAAGCTTAGTACCACCAGACCCAGAGAAAGTGTGCTGGGTGCGAGAATTCCCAAAAGTGTGTCGGACGCCAGCGGCTGGCGTTGTTGCAAGGTCACCAGCAACACTGCCAACAGCAAGCAGCCAACGGTGACGGCAACGGTCGGGCTGACATCCAGCAGGAAGCCCAGGGCCACACCGAGCAATGCCGCGTGGGACAGGGTGTCGCCAAAATAGGCCATGCGCCGCCAAACCACGAAAGACCCCAGCGGGCCTGCAACGACGGCCAGGGCCAGGCCTGCAAGCAGGGCGTAGAGCAGAAAATCAGCCATGCTTGCAGCTATCTCCGTGAATATGGGGTTGGCCCGACGCGGGCGCCTTGACCACCGAGCCATGCAAGTCGTGGGCGTGGTCGTGATGGTGGTGATAAATCGCCAGGCTTTGTGCGTTTTTTCCGAACAGCTCGACGAAAGCCGGATCGCCGCTGACCTGCTCGGGATGGCCGGAACAGCAGACGTGACGATTGAGGCAAACCACCTGGTCCGTGGTGCTCATCACCAGATGCAAATCGTGGGAGACCATCAGCACGCCGCAACCGTGACGGTCGCGCAAGCGGGTGATCAGGCTGTACAACTCAGCCTGGCCGGCCACATCGACACCCTGCACCGGTTCGTCGAGCACCAGCAGTTGCGGCTCGCGCAACAAGGCCCGGGCCAGCAACACGCGCTGCATTTCGCCACCGGAAACGCTTTGCACCGGGCTGTCGATTACTTGCTCGGCACCGACTTCCTTGAGTGCCGCCAAGGCCATCGCACGGTCCACGCCCGGCACCAGGCGCAAGAAACGCAGGACCGACAGCGGGAGGGTCGGATCGACGTGAAGTTTTTGCGGCATGTAACCAACCCGCAGTTTCGGCTTGCGCCAGACGCTGCCGCTGTCCGGTTTCAACAGGCCGAGCACGGCACGCACGAGTGTGGTTTTGCCGGCGCCGTTGGGGCCGATCAGGGTAACGATCTGCCCCGGTTCGACGCTCAGCTCGATGTTGTCCAGCACCGGTTGCCCGGCGAACGTGACGGCAACCTGCTCAAGACGGATCAGCGCGTTGCTCATCAAGCCCCCTGGCAACCCGAGCAGAGACCGACCACTTCGACGGTCTGGCCTTCGACGATAAACCCGACATCCTTGGCGCTGGCGATGATCGCGTCGCTGATGGATTTTTGTTCGAGCTCGATGGCGGCGTGGCACCCACGGCAGATCAGGAACTGACCCTGGTGAGCATGTTCCGGGTGATTGCAGCCGATGAAGGCGTTGAGCGAGGAGATCCGATGGACCAAGCCGTTTTCCAGCAGGAAATCCAGCGCGCGGTACACCGTCGGTGGCGCGGCGCGGCGACCGTCCTGCTCGCTGAGGACCGCGAGAATGTCGTAGGCACCCAGGGGCTTGTGGCTTTGCCACACCAGTTCCAGCACCCGCCGGCGCAATGCGGTCAGGCGCAGGCCTTGACGTGCGCACAGGGCATCGGCCTCGGACAAAGCGCTGTGAACGCAATGTGAGTGGTCGTGGGGGCGGCTGGCAATCGGTGTTTTTAGCATGAGCGGCGACGAGTTTTGTGAGAGACGTTATTATGTTACCCGTTCTCGCCTCTTCGAGTGGTCATCGTGTCCCGACTTTTTTCTATCTTTGTCGCATTTGTCGCAAGTTTTCTGCTGATCGGTTCGGCGCAGGCCGAGGTCAAGGTCCTTACCAGCATCAAGCCTCTGCAATTGATCGCCGCGGCGGTGCAGGACGGTGTGGCGATTCCCGAGGTTTTGCTGCCACCTGGAGCATCGCCGCATAACTATGCGTTGCGCCCTTCTGACGTACGCAAGGTGCAATCGGTGGACCTGCTGTACTGGATCGGCCCGGACATGGAAGGTTTCCTGCCTCGCGTGCTCAATGGTCGTACGCTGCCCAGCGTCGCCGTGCAGGAGTTGCCGGGCATGAAACTGCGCCGCTTCGCCGAAGATAGCCACTCCCACGCCGAAGAAGCCGACGAACACGACCACGATCACCGCCCGGGCAGCCTGGATGCGCACCTGTGGCTGTCGCCGGTCAACGCCCGGGTCATCGCCACGAAAATGGCGGCCGACCTGAGTGCCGCCGATCCTGACAATGCCGCGCGCTATCAGAGCAACCTGAAGGCCTTCGACGAGCGCCTCGATGCACTGGATGCGCGCCTGAAGAAACGCCTGGCCGATGTTCAGGGCAGACCCTACTTCGTGTTCCACGAAGCCTTCGACTACTTCGAAGACGCTTACGGCCTCAAGCACGTGGGAGTGTTCAGCGTCGGGGCCGAAGTGCAACCCGGTGCCCAGCATGTCGCGGCGATGCGCGCGCGTTTGCAGGAAGTCGGCAAGACCTGCGTGTTCAGCGAACCGCCGTTGCGCCCGCGTCTGGCGGAAACTTTGGTGACGGGTTTGCCAGTGAAACTGGCTGAGCTGGATGCGCTGGGCGGGTACACGCCGGCGACTGCCCAGGGCTATGAGCAGGTGCTGGAGAAGTTGGGGAATGATCTGGCGGGGTGTCTGGAGTCGTTGTAACCGACACCGGACCCTGTGGGAGCGTGCTTGCTCCGGGCGGCGTTCCGACGATAGTGGCGGGTCAGTCAACTTGATGTTGAATGTAATGCCGCCTTCGCGAGCAAGCTCGCTCCCACAGGTCAAAGCCTTTAAAGGGCGAAAGGCAATGGCGTATTGACCGTCTGCCGCTGCGCCAGGCGCAGTTGGAACTCCATCGGATCGTGAATCAACACATCCTGCCCGGCGAACGACTCCGCGGCGATCAAGCGTGACAACCAGAACCGTACGCAAGCCACCCGCAGCATGGTCGGCCACAACTCGGCTTCGGCAGCGGTGAACGGTCGCAGGGCTGCATAAGCGCCCAGCAAGGCCCGCGCTCGCGGTCCATCGATCACGCCATCGTCGTCCGAGCACCAGTCGTTCAAGGCAATCGCCACGTCGTAGAGCATCGGCCCGGAGCAGGCGTTGTAGAAATCGATCAGCCCGGTCAGGTGCGTGCCTTCGAACATCGCGTTGTCGCGGAACAGGTCGGCGTGAATGTTCGCCCGCGGCAGTGCCAGGATTTTTTCCTTCTGCCGGGTGATTTCTTCCAGCGCCCGTTGCAGCAGGTCTTTCTGCTCGGCACCGAGGTGCGAGAGGAACTGCGTGCCCTCTTCCAGCATCCAGTCCAGGCCGCGATCGGTTTTACGCTTGATCATATTGGCCTGGGTCGCCAGGTGCAGATGACCGAGCAACTCACCGACCTGCGCGCAATGTTGCGCGTTGGCATGCTTGATGTGCTTGCCGGCCAGACGCGGTTGCAGCAACGCAGGTTTGCCCGCCAGTTCGCGCAAGGCCACGCCGTCGGTGGTGCGCAAGGCGTAAGGCACCGGCAGGTCGGCGCCGTGCAGCACGTCGAGCAGTTCGATGAAGAACGGCATTTCCTGAACCGGACCGCGCTCGACCAGGGTCAGGACAAATTCGCCCTGCTCCAGGCTGATAAAGAAATTGGTGTTTTCGCTACCGGCGGCAATCCCCTGGAAATCAAGCAGGCGGCCGAGGCCATAAGGGGCGAGAAAAGTTTCCAGCTCGGGCCGAGCCAGGGGGGTGAACACAGACATGTTTAAGCTGCCAGTACGGGCGCCGCTGTTGAGCCAGCGCCGATTAAAGTTAGGGACGACTTACCACTTAAAAATTTCCCACGCCGGAATCAGCATATCCGGGTAGTCGGAGCGGATGAAGTTTCCTTCCGAGCCATCCGCGCGCACCAGGAAATACGGCTTGCCGCCTTTTGGCGTGACTTTGATCGCATACAGGAAGCCGTTTTGGCGATATTCCTGAATGAGCTTGTCCCCTTCCGTACGAATGGTGACATCCGGTTCCGGCGATGGCGCATCGTCCGCCGCCATGACGGCCAATGGTGCGATTGCAAACAATCCAGCCAGCAACAGGCGATTTAGTGTGCGCATGATAACCTTGTCCCTTTGTCGTCAACGGTCCCGCTATTCTAGCGCCGGACCCGCCGAAAAGGTTGATCCTGCTCATGAGCCAAGCCCCCCTCGTCCTGGTGGACGGTTCTTCTTACCTGTACCGCGCCTTTCACGCGCTGCCGCCGCTGACCACGTCCAAAGGCCTGCCGACCGGCGCGGTCAAGGGCGTCTTGAACATGCTCAAGAGCCTGCGCAAGCAGTATCCGGACAGTCCGTTCGCCGTGGTGTTCGACGCCAAGGGTGGGACTTTTCGCGATGACATGTACGCAGAATACAAGGCTAACCGTCCGAGCATGCCTGACGACATGCGCGTGCAGATCGAGCCGCTGCACCAGAGCGTGATCGCCCTGGGCTTCCCGCTGCTGTGCGTCGAAGGCGTCGAGGCCGATGACGTGATCGGCACCCTGGCCCGCAGTAGCGCGGCGGCGGATCGTCCGGTGATCATCTCCACCGGTGACAAGGACATGGCGCAACTGGTCGACGGTCACATTACCTTGGTCAATACCATGACCGGTAGCAGCATGGATGTGGAGGGCGTGAAGGAGAAATTCGGCGTCGCTCCCGAGCAGATCATCGATTATCTGGCGCTCATGGGCGATTCGTCCGACAACATTCCGGGTGTTCCGGGTATCGGTCCCAAGACCGCGTCCGGCCTGCTGGTGGGTGTGAACGGCGGCCTGACCGAACTCTATGCGCAACTCGACATCGTGCCGACCCTGCCGATTCGTGGCGCCAAGACCCTGCCGGCCAAGCTTGAAGAGCACAAGGAGATGGCTTTCCTTTCCTATCAGCTGGCGACCATCAAGATCGACGTGCCGCTGGACGTTGGGCTCGACGACTTGCAAATGGGTCCTGAAGATCCGGCCAAACTCTACGAGCTGTACACCCTGCTGGAATTCAAGAGCTGGCTGAACGACCTTGATCGCGACGCCAAACGCCTGGAACTGAGCGCTGCCGCCGAGCCTGCACCGGCCGCCGATCTGTTCAGCGAGCCAGAGCCCGAAGCACCAGCCGCTGCTGCTGAAGCTGCCTATGAAACCATCCTCGATCAGGCGCGTTTCGATGCCTGGCTGGAAAAACTGAACAACGCCAAGCTGTTTGCCTTCGACACCGAAACCACCGGCATCGATGCGCAGCAGGCACGACTGGTGGGCCTGTCATTCGCGGTTCAGGCCAACGAAGCGGCCTACATCCCGTTGACCCATTCCTACATCGGCGTGCCGCAACAGCTGGACCGCGACACTGTTCTGCGTGCGCTCAAGCCGATTCTGGAGGACCCGAACAAACTCAAGGTCGGCCAGCACGCCAAGTTCGACATGAACATCCTGGCCAACTGCGCCATCGGCGGCGATCAGGACAACGGCATTACCGTACGCGGCATCGCCTTCGACACCATGCTCGAGTCCTACGTGCTCAACTCCACGGCCACGCGCCATGACATGGACAGCCTGGCGCAGAAGTACCTGGACCACACCACGGTGAGTTTCCAGGACATCGCCGGCAAAGGCGTGAAACAACTGACGTTCGATCAGATCGCCCTGGAGCAGGCCGGGCCTTACGCCGCCGAAGATGCGGATATCACCTTGCGTCTGCACCAGACTCTCTTCGAAAAACTTTCGGCCATTCCAAGTCTGGCCAGCGTGCTGACCGACATCGAAATGCCGCTGGTGCCGGTGCTGGCGCGCATCGAGCGCCAGGGCGCTTTCGTCGACGCCGCCCTGCTGGGTGTGCAAAGCATCGAACTGGGCGACAAGATGGTGGCGCTGGAACGTGAAGCCTTCGAGATTGCCGGCGAAGAGTTCAACCTCGGTTCGCCCAAGCAACTGGGCGTGATCCTTTACGAAAAGCTTGGCTTGCCGGTATTGAAGAAAACCGCCAAGGGCCAGCCATCCACCGCCGAAGAAGTGCTGGCCAAACTGGCTGAAGACGACTATCGATTGCCCAAAGTGCTCATGGAATACCGCTCCATGAGCAAGCTGAAAAGCACTTACACAGACCGCCTGCCGGAGCAGATCAACCCGCGTACCGGGCGGATCCATACCTCGTACCACCAGGCGGTGGCGTCCACCGGGCGGCTGTCCTCCAGCGATCCGAACCTGCAGAACATTCCGGTGCGCACCGCCGAAGGGCGTCGCATTCGCCAGGCCTTCGTGGCCCCGACCGGTTACAAGCTGCTGGCAGCGGACTACTCGCAGATCGAGTTGCGGATCATGGCGCACCTGTCCCGGGATGAAGGGCTGATGAACGCCTTCCGCCACAATCTGGACGTGCACAGCGCGACCGCCGCCGAAGTGTTCAAGGTCGAACTGGCCGACGTGACCTCCGACCAGCGTCGCAGCGCCAAGGCGATCAACTTCGGCCTGATCTACGGCATGGGGGCGCAGAAGCTCGGCAAGGACATCGGCGTCGACACCAAGACCGCCAAGGCCTACATCGATACCTACTTCACCCGCTATCCCGGCGTTCGCCAGTACATGGACCGCACGCGTGCCCAGGCTGCCGAGCAAGGTTATGTCGAGACGTTCTTCGGCCGTCGCCTGTACCTGCCGGACATCAACTCCAACAAGCCGCAAGAGCGCGCCGCCGCGGAACGTACGGCGATCAACGCACCGATGCAAGGCACCGCTGCGGACATCATCAAGAAAGCCATGGTTGCAGTTGATAACTGGCTGACCGCGTCTGGCCTCGACGCCAAAGTCATTTTGCAGGTGCACGATGAACTGGTGCTTGAGGTGCGTGAAGACCTGGTCGACCAGGTTCGCGATGAAATTCGCGTACACATGAGCGAGGCGGCGAAACTGGATGTCCCGTTGCTGGTCGAAGTGGGTGTCGGAAATAACTGGGATGAGGCTCACTGAGCCTTCTTGTAGGAGCGAGCTTGCTCCGGGCGGCGTTCCGACGATGGAGCGTCAGATACATCGATTTCGACTGAAATTCCATCGCGAGCAAGCTCGCTCCTACAGGAAATTGTCGTGTTCTGTTGCGGCATGGTGCCGCGGCAGAAGGGCGCAAATCGCTTAGTCCGGAAGGCGCTTGGAGTTATTTCAAAGCTATTTGAAAAAAATCTGAACTAATCTTGCGACCACCACTCAGAGTTACTGAATGGCTGGTGAAGCCCTTCGATGCTCCTATGTTGTGTTAAGTGTTGGCAGATATCTGGACCCCGCCCTAGCGGTCTAGAGCTTGAACCCCGGAACTTCTCCCTCCCCATATGAAGTCCGGGGTTTTTTTTGCCTGCAGAAAACTGCCTGGGGCGCCCCAGGCAGCCTTCGCTGCTTACTGGGCTTCTACCTCGGCACCCTTGTCCGCCAGCTCCATCCAGCCAGCGAGTACGGTGTAGGCGTCTTCCAGGCCCATGCGTTTCGGGGCCGAAAACAGCTGGATCGTCACGAGATCACCCCAGCCCTTGCGAATTTCCGCCTGAACCTTGAGCAGCGTGTTCTTGGCCGCGCCATAGGTCAGCTTGTCCGCTTTGGTCAGCAGAATGTGCATCGGCATGCCGGCAGCCACGGCCCAGTCGAGCATCAGCAGGTCGAAATCGGTCATCGGATGGCGGATGTCCATCATCAGGATCAGACCTTTCAAACTCTCGCGACCACCCAGGTACGCCTCCAGGTGACGCTGCCAGTGTTGCTTGAGCGGGATCGGTACTTTTGCATAACCGTAGCCCGGCAGGTCGACCAGACGGCGTTCATCGTCTAGCTTGAAGAAATTCAACAGTTGCGTGCGCCCCGGGGTTTTCGAGGTGCGCGCCAGGCTGGCATGGGTCAGGGTGTTCAAGGCACTCGACTTGCCGGCGTTGGAACGCCCGGCGAAGGCGACTTCGAAGCCCTCGTCATCCGGACATTGGTCGACTTTGGCTGCGCTGAGCATGAAGGTGGACTGTTGGCACAGACCGAGGATGGGATTCTTGAGTTGCATGGGATTTCCGATGTGGGCGGCGCCAGGAATGGGTGCGGCAAGCAGTGTCGCTTCCGTTTCAGTGACGCCAGTATATAATGCCGCAGATTTTGTGTGCGCTTTGTCCCAGCGTAGGATGAAGTTCACGAGAGCGACAGACCTTGATTGCGCACTAGAACGCAGCACGCTCTCAACCCTGAAAAGGTCGTTTTATGACGAAATGGCTGCTAGCTGCCGGTGTCTTGATGCCGCTTTACAGCGCTCAGGCTACACAGGAACCGCAAGCTGTGTACAACCGTGTTTGTGGTGCCTGTCATTCCGGCCAACTCCCCATGGCGCCGAAAAAAGGCGATCAGGAAGCCTGGACGCCGAGGTTGGCGAAAGGTATGGAGACGCTGGTGCAACACGTGACCCAGGGTTTCAAGGCGATGCCGCCGCGTGGTTTGTGCATGGACTGCAGTGCCGAGGATTACCAAGCCATCATCCTTTGGATGAGCGAGTAAGCCCGGTCCATAACTCTTAACCCTTAGCCGTAGTTGGATTAGCTGATGAAGAAATTGATCGTGAGTCTGCTGTTGACCGTGGGCATCTCCGGCATGGCCCATGCTGCAGGTGAGGCAGTACAACCGGGTGATGCAAAAGCCGGCCAGGCCAAAGCTGCCGTATGTGGCGCCTGCCACGGCCCGGATGGCAACAGCATGGCGCCAAACTTTCCAAAACTGGCGGGTCAGGGTGAACGCTACCTGACCAAGCAATTGCACGACATCAAGTCGGGCAAGCGCACCGTTCTGGAAATGACCGGTCTGCTGACCAACCTGAGCGATCAGGACCTGGCGGACATCGCCGCCTACTTCGCCAGCCAGAAAGGCAGCGTCGGTGCCGCCGATCCGAAAGTCGTCGCTCGCGGTGAAGCCTTGTTCCGTGGCGGTGATATGGGCAAGGGTATGCCAGCCTGCACCGGTTGCCATTCGCCAAATGGCGCGGGCAACGCCCCCGCCGGTTTCCCGCACCTGGGAGGCCAGCACGCTCAGTACATCGCCAAGCAACTGACCGATTTCCGCAAGGAAGAAGGCGGCCGCAACAACGACGGCGACACCAAACCCATGCAGACCATTGCCAAAAAGCTGAGCGACGAAGACATCGCCGCGGTGTCCAGCTACATTCAGGGCCTGCACTAAGGCCGGCGGATCGGGCGTTGAACAGGGTGCTTATCGCCTGCAACGTTAACGCTCGATTAATCCGTCACAGCAAGTATAAAAAGGGTGGCCTTGGCCGCCCTTTTTTGTGGCCGCTGCCGTTACACTACAGAACTCAAGCCCGCCAGGACCTGTCTGATAACAGGTCGCGCGAGGCGAAAAAATTTGTCCAGGAGTGAAGCATGCGTAATCTGATCATCAGCGCCGTTTTTGCCGCTGCCAGCCTGTTCGGCATGACTGCCCAGGCCGCTGACGCCCCCGCCGCACCTTATGTCGAACTGAGCAATCCGGTTCCGGTCGCTGTGCCTGGCAAGATCGAAGTGGTAGAGCTGTTCTGGTACGGCTGCCCGCATTGCTATGCCTTCGAGCCGGTGATCAATCCGTGGGCGGAGAAGTTGCCTTCGGACGTGAACTTCGTTCGCATCCCTGCGATGTTCGGTGGCCCGTGGGACGCCCACGGTCAGATGTTCCTGACCCTTGAAGCCATGGGTGTCGAGCACAACGTTCACGCCGCGGTGTTCAACGCGATTCAGAAAGAACACAAGAAACTGACCGACAAGGATGACATGGCCGACTTCCTCGCTACCCAAGGCGTGGACAAGGACAAGTTCCTCGCGACCTTCGACTCTTTCGCTATCAAAGGTCAGATCGTCAAGGCGCGTGAACTGGCCAAGAAGTATGAAATCAGTGGTGTTCCAACCATGATCGTCAACGGCAAGTACCGGTTTGACGTGGGTTCTGCCGGCGGTGCCGAACAGGCCCTGCAACTGGCCGACAAACTGATCGACAAAGAGCGGGCGGCTAACAAGGCTGCCGCCAACTAAGGGCAGTCACTGCCATGCGCCGATGGGGTACTGAACGCGTCGTTGGCCGGCATGATCCGCGGGTCAACGAGCATCATCTGGAGTCCACGGGCCTGCCCGTAGACAGTCGTCTGCGCTTGCTCAGCTTCAATATCCAGGTCGGTATCAGTACCGAGCGTTATCGGCATTACCTGACCCGGGGCTGGCAGCATCTGCTGCCACACACCGGGCGTGCCGACAATCTGCAGAAAATCGGCAATCTGCTGGGCGATTTCGATCTGGTCGCCTTGCAGGAAGCTGATGGCGGCAGCCTGCGGTCAGGCTACGTCAATCAAGTCGAACACCTGGCCCAGCTCGGCGCCTTCCCCTACTGGTATCAACAACTCAATCGCAACCTCGGTCGCCTGGCCCAGCACAGCAATGGCGTGCTCAGTCGATTGCGCCCGTGGGCCATTGAAGATCATCCGTTGCCGGGGCCAAAAGGTCGCGGAGCCATTCTGGTACGGTTCGGCGAAGGCCCGGAAGCGCTGGTGGTGGTCATGATGCACCTGGCCTTGGGCGCCAGGGCGCGCAGCCTGCAACTGGCCTACATCCGCGATCTGATTGGCGATTACAAACACCAGGTACTGATGGGCGACATGAATACCCATGCCAGTGACCTGCTGCAAAACTCCGCGTTGCGCGATCTCGGCCTGCTTGCGCCACAACTGGAAGCGACGTTTCCCAGCTGGCGCCCGCAGCGCTGCCTGGACCATATCCTGCTGAGCCCGAGCCTGACCCTGGAAAAGGTCGAGGTGCTGGCACAGCCCATTTCCGATCACCTGCCGGTCGCGGTAGAGATTCGTCTGCCGGGTTCGCTCACGGCCGATGCATTGCCCGCGTTGAGTCCTGCCCTTCGCGGATCCCATGAATGAGCGACGAAGCACAGCGCTGGAAAGAGAAATACCTCAAAAGCATCGAACAACAGGAAAAGCTCGAACGTCGCTGGGACGCGCGGCTCGACTTACTGCGTCGTGGGCTGGTGCGCAGCACCCTGGCGGCTGAAGGAACCGACCGCGCCGTTGACCAATGCATGAAGGAAATGCGTGAGGTCGTGCGTACCGACGACATGGACGCCGGCCTGGCCGCGCTGATTCCGCGCCTGGAAAAAGCCGTGCTCGACTCTGAACAGCGTCGGGAAACCCGAGTCAGCCAGACCAGTGCTGCCCTGACTGCGCTGGTCACTCAGCTGCAAACATTGCCGCTGCCACGGGATGTGAGCCGACCACTCAAGAGTTTCGCCAAGCAACTGGAGGCGCGGGTCAGTCAGGCACGTGAGATACCGTTGTTGCTCAGCGAGCTGAGTGGCTTGCAAGGCAGGGCCCTGAGTCAGCTGGAGACCCCGACGGAATCCGATCGGCCGGGCTTGCTGCAGCGGTTGTTCGGCGGTCGTGAAGCGGAGGAGACGGCGGCCTCAACGGCTATTTCTCCTGCGCTGGCTGCCCCTGTAGCCGAGAGCCCTGCGGCGATTATCGAGTCGGCCACGGTCGTGATTGAGCCGGTAATCTGCGAGGTACCCGCTGTTGAGCGAGCTGAGGACGAGTCCGCGCCGACTGAGCCAGCCGTGGCTTTTGCACCCCCGGCTGCGGAGCCTCAACCAGCCAGAGCAGCCGCGACAGAAATCGAATCGGCCGAGCAACCGACCCCGGAAACCATCGCGACACCTCCTGAGCCGGAACCAAACCCCGACGAGCTTACCGCGCAAGCATCGACGGATAGTGTGCCCGTGCTTCCGGTTCCGACGGAGGACGTGGTCGCCACCGATCAGGCGCCATCCGAGCACGACATTCTCTACGCACTCCCGGACTCCCCCGAGCCCTCCTACAGTTCGGTGGCCAGTCACATCGAAGACACGCTGCTAGGACTGCTCGAAGACCTGACATTGCCCGAACGTTATCGCCCGCAAGCCGAATCCATGCGCGATCGTCTGAAAAACGGTTTGAACTGGTACGAATTGCTGCCGATCCTCGACGACTTCGCCACGTTGATGCTGGCCATTACCGACAGCGGTCAACATGAGTTCGAAGCCTATCTGCAACGACTGAACGAGCGCCTCGAATCGTTCCAGAGCAACTTGCAGGCCGCCACCGCAGGACACGCCGACAACCGTTCGGCTGCGCGGCAGATGGACACGCAGATCCGCGAACAGGTCGATGGCTTGCAAAGCAGCATGCAGGAAGCCGCGGACCTGGAAGATCTCAAGCACGTCCTGGAAAACCATCTCGAAGGCTTGCTGGGCACCATGGACCAGCACCAGAAACAGCGCGATGAGCGCGAGCAAGAGGTCGCTACGCGCCTGCACAGCCTGGCCGAGCGGGTCGCACATATGGAGCAGGAGGCCCAGGGTTACCGTGAGCACCTTGAAGAGCAGCGTCAGAAGGCATTGGTCGACCCGTTGACCGGTCTGCCCAACCGCGCGGCCTGGAGCGAGCGCCTGGATCATGAAGTCACACAATGGCGGCAACATGGCAACACGCTGCTGCTGGCCATGCTCGACCTCGATCATTTCAAGCGCATCAACGATAACTACGGACACCTGGCCGGTGACAAAGTGCTGAAAATCATCGCCAGTGTGTTGCGCAAGCGTCTGCGCGGGACGGATTTCATTGCGCGGTTTGGCGGCGAAGAGTTTGTGCTGTTAATGCCATCCACGGTGCCGGCGGCGGGGCTGAAGTTGCTGGAAGGCTTGCGTGCCTCGATTGAGGCCTGTCCGTTCCACTTCAAGGGGGAACCGGTGACCATCACCGTGTCTATCGGAATGACAGCGTTCAGGCCGGGAGAACACGGCGATCAAGCGCTTAAAAGAGCCGATCAGGCGCTGTATCGCGCAAAAAATGCCGGCCGCAATCGGGTGGAGCCGGGCTGACTATCATTTGTTCCATTTTGTTTAATTCGATGCGATTGCCGTCCGCTCGCAAGGCATTACGTTACACTGTTGCATTATTGTCTTGCGTGTACTGCCTTTCGCCATGAAATATTTTGCTCTGATCGTATCGCTGATCGTGCTTGCCGGCTGTGCCAGCGGTCCCCGTTTCGACACCAGCCACCCTTCGGCCAATTACGACAGCCGCGTGCAGTTTGTGGTGGTGCATTACACCAATGCCTCGCTGGAGCGTTCGTTGCAATTGCTGGCCCACGGTGAAGTCAGCAGCCATTACCTGATTGGCGACGACACGGGTGCCACCATCTACAAGCTGATGGATGAAAATGTGCGGGCCTGGCACGCCGGTGAGAGCGAGTGGGATGGCCGAACCTGGCTGAATTCCAGTTCCATCGGTATCGAAATCGTCAACCCGGGCTTCGAGGACACACCGACCGGACGCGTGTGGCACCCCTACACCGAAGATCAGGTCCAGTCGTTGATCGTATTGCTCAAGGACATCAGCAAACGTCACGGTATAAGGCCTCGCAACATCATCGGTCATAGCGATATTGCGCCGTTGCGCAAGCTGGACCCGGGGCCGCTGTTCCCCTGGAAGCGCCTGGCCGCCGAAGGCCTGGGCATCTGGCCGAACGAACAGTCGGTGGCGCGCCAGCAAATGCAGTTCGCCGAACAGTTGCCGGGCATCAGCTGGTTTCAGGCTCAATTGGCCCGACTGGGTTATGCCTCGCCACAAACCGGCGAGCTCGATGTCGCGACACGGCATGTGATAGCGGCATTCCAGATGCATTTCCGTCCGGCGCGTTTCGATGGCACTCCGGATGCGCAAACTGCAGCGCTACTTTTGGTGTTGAATCAGACAAAATAATGACGCCCGCCCGACGGTCAGGGCTTTTTTCCAATCAGCAGCTATAACTCATTGGTAATCCTTCGGATATTGCACAATGACTGTTGCTCGAGAGACCCTCCGTAGTTGGTTCCATCGCCCCTGGTTCCTGGGGCTGATGTCTACTGTCTTGAGCGCAACGTTATTGATGGCCGGCAGCCTGTTCGTCGCCATTCATCAGGTCGAGCAAAACGAAAGCGAAGAAATGAATGCTCAGGGTGAGCGCTTCCTCGCCCGCCTGGAACAGCTCTTCGGGCAACTACGCGAAAGCCTTGACGACCTTGAAGCGCAGCCGTTGCGTGGCTGCGATGCGGAAATGATCGCGACCTTGCAACAGGTTACGTTCAATTATCGCTTCGTCTACGAAGCCGCCTACATGGACTCCTCGCGAATCTGCTCCAATCGCCCTCGCCAGGAAGGGCTGTCGCTGAGTCGATCGCCAGACATCAAAGGCCCGACTTACAGCTATTGGCTCAACACCACCACCGAACCCGATGAAAACCGCGCCGCGCTGATGCTCGGGCGCGGGAATTTCCGGGTCGCGACCTCTCGTGGACATTTGACCGATATGGTCGACCTGTCGCCGGGCAGCAGTCTGCTGGTGGTCCTTGACCATGGCGCGCGCGCGATTCCGGTGCTGGGCGCTACTCAGATCTGGCCGCCGGCCGAGGCCTGGCCACCGAGAAACCGTGATGCGCTGCAGATAACCCAGACACGCCTGATATACCGCATGCCCACCGACAATCCGGAATATCAATTGGTGTTGATCAGCCCGCGCAGCGGCATGCATATCCCGGCGGTCTGGTGGTGGCTGCTGCCGGCCAGCCTCACGCTGGGCATATGCGTTGGGTTCCTGGTGTTTCTGCTGGTGCGCCAGCGGCAGTCGCTGGACGCCGAACTGACCGGCGCGATTCGCCGTGGCGAGTTGCAGGTGCTGTATCAACCGATCTTCGACCTCGATAGCCGCAACTGTGTCGGGGCTGAAGCGCTGCTGCGCTGGCGCAGGCCGGACGGTACTCTGACCAGTCCCGACCTGTTCATTCCGATGGCGGAGAACACCGGGCAGATTCGCCAGATGACAGACTTCGTCCTGCAACGCCTGCTCGAGCAACTCGGCCAGTTGCTGCGTGCCAACCCGCAACTGTACATCTCGGTCAATCTCGCGGCGTGTGATGTGATGGTTCCGCGGATTGGTCAGGTGATGGCGCGGCTGCTGACCCTGCACCGTGTCGCTGCACGGCAAATTGCCTTTGAGGTCACCGAGCGCGGGCTGGTCGATGTGGTGGTGGCCCGGGAAAACCTGCAATCGTTACGGGATGTCGGGCACCAGGTGTTGATCGATGACTTCGGCACCGGCTATTGCAGTCTCGCCTATTTGCAAACCCTGCCGGTGGATTGCCTGAAAATCGACAAGGCGTTCATCGATGCGTTGGGCCATGACGCCGCCAGCAGTGGTGTGGCCCCGCACATCATTCACATGGCCCAGTCGCTGCACCTGAAGGTGATTGCCGAAGGCATCGAACATGAGGCCCAGGCCGAATTCCTCAGCAGTGAAGGCGTGAAGTTCGGCCAGGGTTGGCTGTTCGCCCGCGCGCTGAGCGCCGTGCAGTTCATTGAATTGATAACCCGGGGCCGACGCCTGGCCGGCGCTGGCCGACGTCTGGATGACGAGGCGTGAAGGTGAGCTAAACGGTCAGCGCCATGTAGAACTGAGTACCTTGCCCCGGCCGGGAGTAGACGCCCATGCGCCCGCCATGCAATTGCACGATTTCCTTGCACAAGGCCAGGCCGAGCCCGGCCCCGCCCTTTTTGCGTCCGACCTGTACGAACGGCTCGAAGATCCGCCCCTGTTGACCGTAGGCGATGCCTTCACCGTTGTCCTCGACACTGATGATGACCCGGTCGCCGTGGCGCCGGGCCTGCAGGCGTATTCGCCCGCCGGAGCCGGTGTGACGCAAGGCATTGTCGAGCAAGTTGTCGAGTACCCGGTCCAGTTGTGGCTGGTCGGCCTGTAATCGCGGCAAAGGTCCCTGCACATCCACCAGCAGATTGATTTCCTTCTCTTCGGCCGCTGTGGCAAAGCGTGACTGAGCCTGTTCCAGCAACGCCTCGATGGAACACGGCGCCAGGGTGAGTTTCTGCAAGCCGTTCTGGTAACGGGAGAAATTCAGCAGGTCATTGATCAACTGCATCAGCCGCTGCATCTCTTCATTCACGGTATCGAGCAGGTCGGCTTCCCGGGAATCCCGGGCAAAGTGAGCGCGCTCGCGGAACAATCCGAAAGCCATGTGCATGCCGGTGACCGGTGTGCGCAACTCATGGGAGGCGCGCAATACAAATTCGCTGCGTACCCGCTCGAAGGCACGCTGTTCCGTGACGTCATGCAGCACCATCACGGCACCGAGAATATGTCCCTGGGTATGGCTTACCGGGGTCAGGCTATAGGTCAGTAGTCGCGACTCGCCATCGACTTCGATGCTCAAGTCTTCCGGCGCCCGCTCCAGCGTGCCGCCGCGCAGCACCAGTTGTAGCTGCTCATCGAGTTCGGGGCGCTCCAGCGCCGTTCCCAACCCTAGACCCAGACGATCGGATTCCCAGCCCAGCTGACGCTGGGCCACAGGGTTAAGGTGTTCCAGATGGCCCTGACGGTCGATCATCAGCAGTCCGTCGTCAATGCTGTCGAGTACAGCCTGCAAACGCTGCTGACCGGCCAGCAGTTCATCGACGTTAGTGGCCTGATGCTCACGCAGCGCCTGGGCCATGATCCCGAAACGCCGGGTCAGCTGGTTCAGCTCCACCGCCGAAGAGATCGGCAGGGTGACATCGTAATTGCCCTGGCCGATATTGTCCGCCGCCTTGGCCAAAGCCTCGATGGGCTCCCCGAAGCGCCGGGCGATGGCCTGCGCGGTCACGAAGCCGACGATCAGCACCGCCAGCGCCACCAGGCCAAGCAACCCGGCAATCAGCTGCGCCTGCTCCCGGGCCTGGCGCTCGGTATCTTTGATGTTATCCAGTGCGCGCTTGTGCTCGGCGATCAGGCCATTGCGTAGCGCGTTGAGTTTTTCCGTCAGGTTGCTGTGGCTGCCGAGCACATTCGACGGGTCCGGGGACGTTTCATAAGCCTGGATAAAGCGCTCGTAGTCGGCCTTGGCTTTTCTGAAGCCGTACTCGCTTCCAGTCTGCGCTGGCTCCTGGGCGATGCCTTCCTCGAGCAGTTCGAAGTAATGCTGCTTCGAGGCGGCGAAAGCGGCGGAGTCAGGTTTCTCGCTGAGCATGATGATCAGTTGATCACCCAGGGTCTGACGCAGTTTGAGCCCCAGGTCCAGAGTGACGAAGTTTTTGCGGGTGGGCACTTCCTGGCTGCCGGCCATCTGCATCACGCTGACCAGCCCGAGCAAGAGCCCGAGCAACGCGATGGTCATCAGTGCGGAGATGCTCAGGAACAGCCGGGTCCGCAATTTCATCGCCAGTTTCATCCGCTGTTGCTCACAAGTTGTACTGTTTGCGTTTGCGGTACAGCGTCGAGGCGTCGATGCCCAGGGTTTTCGCCGCTTGGTCCAGCGTGTCGGCGGTGGCGAGGACCGCACCAATGTGGGCCTTTTCCAGTTCATCCAGGCTCAGAGCCGCGCCGATACGCGGTGCATTGTGGACCGGGGTTTCGGCCATGCCCAGATGACTGATCTCGACCCGCTCCTGCGGACAGATGATGCTCGCCCGCTCGATCACGTTGCGTAGCTCACGGATGTTGCCCGGCCAACGATAGCCCAGCAGTGCTTCCCGCGCCTCGTCGCTGAAGGCGCGCGCGGGACGGGCGTATTCCTTGACGAAGCGTGCGAGGAAACGATCGGCGAGGTTGAGAATATCTTCGCGGCGTTCGCGTAGCGGTGGCAGGTGCAAGGTAATGACATTCAGGCGATAGAGCAGGTCTTCTCGGAAACGACCGTCGCGGGCCATGTCCTCAAGGTTGAGGTTGGTGGCCGCGAGGATGCGCACATCGGCGCGACGGGTCACCGCATCACCGACGCGCTCATATTCCTTGTCCTGAATGAAACGCAGCAACTTTGGCTGCAATGTCAGGGGAAAGTCGCCGATCTCGTCGAGAAACAGCGTACCGCCATCAGCCTGGTTGACTCGGCCCAAGGTGCTTTCGCTGGCACCGGTGAAGGCGCCACGGCTGTGGCCGAAAAGTTCGCTCTCCATGAGTTCAGCGTTCAGTGACGGGCAGTTGATCGTGACGCAGGATTTCTTCGCGCGTTTGCTCCAGCCGTGAATGGCTTGGGACAGTTCGCCCTTGCCGGTACCGGATTCACCAAGAATCAGGATATTGGCATCGGTCGTGGCAACTTGGCGGGCGGTTTCGAGTACCACTTTCATGGCCGGGCTATGGGAGTCCAGCCCATCCTTGGGCTTGCGTACTTCACCTTCCAGGGCTTCCAGTCGCGCCGACAGTTGCCGCACTTCCAGTTGCTTGGCGGTTGCCAGCCGCAATTGATCGGGGCTGCACGGTTTGACCAGATAGTCAGCGGCACCGGCCTGAATCGCATCCACTGCGGTGTCGACCGCTGAGTGCGCGGTGACGATCACCACCCGCATCCAGGGCGCCTGAATACGCATCTGGGCCAGCACATCAAGGCCGTTGTCTTCACCCAGACGCAAATCGAGGAAGCACAGGTCGAAGACCTGTCGCTGCAACAGGGCTTCTGCCTGCGCTGCGCTGGTGGCGGTAGCCACGCTGTAGCCTTCGTCTTCGAGGCAATAACGGAAAGTACGCAGGATGGCGGACTCATCATCCACCAGCAGAATGCGGCCTTGATGCTCAGTGGCTGATTCCATTTTCCTACGCTCCTTAATGAATAATCTTTATTTGGTCTCGGAGAAATCGGGCAAGTTGCATGATTGATTCTGAGCCATTCCGATCATGGCAGGGTAGCTTTCATCCCATGTATCGCTTAGCCACCTGATTTCGCCGGTCTTTTAATGGATGCCCGGTTTCTTACAAAAACCAGCGTGTATTTCTGACATCCGCGCCCTCCTCTCAATTCAAAAAATTTACGCACTCCTTCAAACGAATCATGCAATACGCACGACCGCGCAAGTGGCATCGTGCAGGATGCGTGCGAAGTGATTTTTTTGATGATTGTAAGATATTGAAATTAAAGAAAATTAAATTGAGTCAAAGCTGGCATGTGGGCTGCAATTGTCTGGTTAACCAGGGCATTCAAAAACAGACGCCCGCTATCGAATACCGACCCGAGTGGCAGGAGATCCAGGATGAACCGCCAACGCGCCGCCTACCTGCACTTCTCGCCTGTGCATATCGAGCAAGGACTGCTTGCTGTTCTGGCGCTGTTGATCACCCTGATCGGCGGCCAGCAGTTTCTGCGCTGGGAGCAGAGTCAGCAGCCGGAAGCGCCACGCCTGTCGATTCCGCATCCGACCCAAACCCATTTCAGTGCTGTCAGTAGTCTTCAGGCCGACACCACCCCGATGCGCATGATGGATGTCGACCAGACCGGGCCTGTGGGTGAGATACGTCATCAGGAGCATTGGGTGTTCTAGGCAAAACTTCTGCGTACACGATGCGCCGGGAAACGCAGCACCTCTAAACACAAGCGTAAGGAGAATTACCATGTTGAGCTGGGCAATCACATTCCTGATCATCGCCATAGTCGCTGCCGTACTGGGTTTCGGTGGTATCGCGGGCACCGCCACAGGTATCGCCAAGATTCTGTTTGTCGTGTTCCTGGTGATGTTCGTTGCTTCCTTCTTCTTTGGCCGTCGCGGTCGAAGCTGACATGAACGGTTTGTTCAAGGCACTGGCAGCCGCCCTGTCGATGGAGCAAACGAAGAAAGATCCGAACGGGTATTGAAGTACACACATGAGGGAGGCCACAGCGCCTCATTCCACCTGCGTCACCTGAGGAAGGCTGGCGCATGACCAAGGGGTCGGGATGTTCTGCCTGTTTCAGGGGCGGAGTGACCTACGGGTACAGCGAGTGCCTGCGCAAGGGCCGGGTCAGGAAAAGCTGCTGCGCAAGTTCGCCGGACCGCCATGGTTCGACGGGCTTGCGAAGGGCTTGATCACGCAACACATTGAAATAGAGCGCTCGTCTCGGCTTCCTCACCGTTCTCGCGTTCTTGTCCTGGTAACGTCGGAAAATACTTTTCCCGGTGTTTCACCAGCGACCGTATATCGAGAAAAATCACTTTTTTTTGGCCGCGATTTTTCGCTTCGTCCTGCGGGATTCTGCTGAAAAATCAATTCTCGGCCACTGCTCAAAAAACACTCAATCTGCTCTATGATGACCGGTTCACGGCACTTATACCTGCCGAAATGTCGTATTCGAACCGGTTGGGACGCGCGGTTTACTAAAAAAACTTCATGCCGATTCGGCATAGGGTAGGCGTTTACGGCATTAGACGGCGCTCCCTTGCATCGGAATAGTTGCGCCTTTTTCGCCTGCCGGAGAGCCATAAACACGCGTTCCGGGGCACCTTATACGGGGGTAGATGCACTAGACTTTTTCGCCATAAGCGTTCCAGTTCGTGCATCTCCCTGAGTCAAACAACAATTAAGGGTAAAGATATGAAGAAGGCAAAGCTTAGCCTCGCCTGGCAGATCCTCATCGGTTTGGTATTGGGGATTGCAATCGGTGCGCTGCTCAACCATTTCAGTGCCGAAAAAGCCTGGTGGATCAGCAACGTCCTGCAACCGGCAGGCGATATCTTTATCCGTCTGATCAAGATGATCGTGATCCCGATCGTCATCTCCTCCCTGATTGTCGGCATTGCCGGCGTCGGTGATGCCAAGAAGCTGGGGCGTATCGGCTTCAAGACCATCATTTACTTCGAGATCGTCACCACCATCGCCATCGTGGTCGGTCTGCTGCTGGCCAACCTGTTCCATCCGGGTGCCGGCATCGACATGAGCACCCTGGGCACTGTGGACATTTCCAAGTACCAGGCCACGGCGGCCGAGGTTCAGCATGAACACGCGTTCGTCCAAACCATCCTCAACCTGATCCCGTCGAACATCTTCGCGGCCATGGTTCGCGGCGAAATGCTGCCGATCATCTTCTTCTCCGTATTGTTCGGTCTCGGCTTGTCGAGCCTGCAGGCGGACCTGCGCGAGCCGCTGGTGAAGATGTTCCAGGGCGTATCGGAAAGCATGTTCAAGGTCACTCACATGATCATGAACTACGCCCCGATCGGCGTGTTCGCACTGATCGCGGTGACTGTGGCCAACTTCGGCTTCGCGTCGCTGATACCGTTGGCCAAACTGGTGATCCTGGTTTACGTCGCCATCGCCTTCTTCGCTTTCGTGATCCTGGGCCTGATCGCTCGCCTGTTCGGCTTCTCGGTGATCAAGCTGATGCGCATCTTCAAGGATGAGCTGGTACTGGCCTACTCCACCGCCAGCTCCGAAACCGTGTTGCCGCGCGTGATCGAGAAGATGGAAGCCTACGGCGCGCCGAAAGCCATTTGCAGCTTCGTGGTGCCGACCGGTTACTCGTTCAACCTCGACGGTTCGACCCTGTACCAAAGCATCGCGGCGATCTTCATTGCCCAGCTGTATGGCATCGACCTGTCGATCAGTCAGCAGCTGCTGCTGGTACTGACGTTGATGGTCACCTCCAAAGGCATCGCCGGCGTACCGGGCGTGTCCTTCGTGGTACTGCTGGCTACCCTCGGCAGCGTCGGTATTCCACTGGAAGGCCTGGCGTTCATCGCCGGTGTCGACCGCGTCATGGACATGGCCCGTACCGCACTGAACGTGATCGGCAACGCCCTGGCTGTTCTGGTTATCGCTCGCTGGGAAGGCATGTACGACGACGCCAAGGGCCAGCGCTACTGGAACTCCCTGCCGCACTGGCGCAGCAAGGAAAAACTGCCGGCGGGTGAAACTTTCAAGGGCTGATCAAACCCTGTGTAGATTGGCTTTTTGTGGGAGTGAGCTTGCTCCGGGCGGCGTTCCGACGATAGCGGTGTATCAATCGACATCAATGCTGGCTGTGAGTCCCTCATCGCGAGCAAGCTCGCTCCCACAGTGATCTACGACGGCTGTCCCAACAAACCCCGGAGAAATCCGGGGTTTGTCGTTTCTGGCCACCCCGCTATCATTCGCGGATCTTTTGGGGGATTTGACTGATGCTCAATGGCCTGTGGCTTGGCTTCTTCATCGTGGCAGCCGTATCGGCGCTGGCGCAGTGGCTGATCGGCGGTAATGCCGGGATTTTCGCGGCAATGGTGGAAAGCATTTTTGCCATGGCCAAGCTGTCGGTCGAAGTCATGGTGCTGCTGTTTGGCACCCTCACCCTCTGGCTGGGTTTTTTGCGCATTGCCGAGAAAGCCGGGATCGTCGAATGGCTGGCCAAGGCCCTGGGGCCACTGTTTTTGCGCCTGATGCCTGAAGTCCCGCCGGGTCATCCAGCCATCGGCCTGATCACCCTGAACTTCGCCGCCAACGGCCTGGGCCTGGACAACGCCGCCACGCCGATCGGTCTCAAGGCCATGAAAGCGCTGCAAGAACTCAATCCCAGCGCTACCGCCGCCAGCAACGCACAGATCCTGTTCCTGGTGCTCAACGCCTCTTCGCTGACCCTGCTGCCGGTGACCATCTTCATGTATCGCGCCCAGCAAGGCGCGCCCGACCCGACGCTGGTGTTCCTGCCGATCCTGTTGGCGACCAGTTGCTCGACCATTGTCGGCTTCCTGTCGGTGGCGTTCATGCAGCGCCTGCGCATCTGGGACCCCGTGGTGCTGGCTTACATGATCCCCGGTGCCCTCGCTCTTGGTGGGTTCATGGCGTTACTGGCGACCCTTTCGGCGACCGCGCTGGCCGGTCTGTCATCGATCCTCGGCAACCTGACGCTGTTTGGCCTGATCATGCTGTTTCTGCTGATCGGCGCGCTGCGTAAGGTGAAGGTCTACGAGGCCTTCATCGAGGGTGCCAAAGAGGGGTTCGACGTCGCCAAAAACCTGCTGCCCTATCTGGTGGCGATGCTCTGCGCGGTTGGCGTATTGCGAGCTTCCGGTGCGCTGGACTTCGGCCTGGACGGGATTCGCCATCTGGTCGCGTGGGCCGGGTGGGACACGCGATTCGTCGATGCGCTGCCGACGGCGATGGTCAAACCCTTCTCCGGTAGCGCTGCCCGGGCGATGCTGATCGAAACCATGAAGACCTCGGGCGTCGACAGCTTCCCGGCGCTGGTGGCGGCAACGGTCCAGGGCAGTACCGAGACGACGTTCTATGTCCTGGCGGTGTACTTCGGCGCCGTGGGCATCCAGCGCGCACGCCATGCAGTCGGTTGTGCATTGCTGGCGGAGCTGGCCGGGGTGCTGGGTGCAATCGGGGTTTGCTATTGGTTCTTTGGTTGATCGGCCCCGTCAGCCAATGCTTTCAGCGCCGCCTTGCGCTCGCCCGCGGGCAAGGCGCCGAGCTTCTCCACGGCGGCATAAAACCTGAGCCAATCGCCATTCACCTGATGGAACAGCACGGCAAATGCCGGTACCCATTGGTCGTATAAACCAAACGGCAAAAGTCGGGCATTGTTCATCGGGGCATAGATCCAGGCGTCGTAGCGTTTGTCTGCGGCCCACTGACTGTCACGCAATTGCCGGTATTCGCTGCGCAAGCGCTCGAACTCGGCAGCCTTGCGCTGGCGCATTTGTCCGGTTGGCAGCGGCAAGGTGTAGAGCTTTTCCAGTCGGGTGCGGGTCTTGAGCACCAACGCAGTGAACTGGTTGCGCTGACGCGCCTGCGCATTGTTATCCGGTGGCAGGAGGCGGTAGGCGCGCCATTGGCGAGTACCTTCCTGCTCGACGAAGGTGGCGAAGGATTCGTTGAACTCCGTGTCGTCCTTCACATAGAAGCGCTGATGGGCCAGCTCGTGAAAGATCAGCGTGGCCAGTCGCTCGTCCCCCCAGCCCATCATCGAACTGATGATCGGGTCGTTGAACCAGCCGAGTGTCGAATAGGCCTCGACGCCGCCAATCGACACGTCCATGCCCTGCAAACGTTGCAAAGCTGCTTCGCCGCGGGCTGCACTCTGGCTGTAGTAACCGCGGTAGGCCACGCAGCCGGCGATGGGGAAGCAGTGGTTTACAGGCTTGAGAGAAAATTCCGGCGTGGCGAAGACATTCCAGACCACGAAGGGGCGCCCAATGTCCGCGTACAAGCGGTAACTCTGGTTATCCGGCAGGTGCAATTGCTGGCTGGCGAACGTTCGGGCCTTTTGCGATTGCTCCAGGTGTGTGCGCAGTTTTTGATCGCGCGCCGGGTCGGCAATCACGCTGGAAACCGGCTCCCTGGCCCGCAGCAACTGCAGTTGGCCGCTGGCCAGTTGGTGGTAGTAGCTGACGCTGGCGCAACCGTTGAGCAACAAAAACATCACACCCGGAAACAAAACGCGAAAAACGCGATCAAGTAAGCCAAGGCTAGGAAGCGGCCTGAACACAATAATTCTTCCTTGGAGAGTCTTTCCGCAAGACTATCCTGCCTGACTGGAGCTCCGCTATGCGCATGTTGATACTGACAGGAGGCCTGCTGATGCTGGCCGGCTGTGCTTTTTTCGGACTACCCCGCCCTGATCCTGCGCAAGCCTGGATCGACCTGGACTCGAAGCAAAAAGATACGACTCTGCAGGCGCTGGAGGTTGATAACAAGGCCACCGACGACAAACGCTATTTCCAGGTCCGGCCCGGTAGCCATGAGCTGACGGTCCGCTACCAATTCTCGGTCCAGCCCACCAACATCGGCCCTGACGCCGAACCGTTGTGGCGCGATTGCCAGTTGAACGTGAAATTCAACGACTTCAACGCGGGCGAGCGTTATCGGCTAAAGGTGGGGAACATCGGTTTTCGGCCTTGGGCGAAGCTCTACGATGAACAGCGAAAAGTGGTTGGCCAAGGCACGCCTGCGGGCTGTCAACACACCTGATCGGCGTTATGCTGAATGTATAACCCCTTGGGACATTCATCATGTACAGGTTGATGCTGTTGCTGGCTGCCAGCATTGTCGCTGGCTGTCAGAGCCCGATGCCGACGGCTAATCCAAAGATGGCCTGGGTCGATTTTTCCACGCCCTTCCCTAACGATAAATTGCTGATGGCCGAGCGTCTGGATAAACAGCGCTTGGCCGACGGGCGTTTTTTTGAGGTTATGCCCGGCAGCCATGAACTGATCGTCCGCTTTGACTACGAAGTACCTGGTGGCGGGGGCTTGAACATGATGGGCGGCCCTTCTGAACGCATATGTTACTTGACCATCAACTTCGATCATTTCGAAGCCGGCCAACGTTATGTGCTTGAAGGCCGCTCGATTGCCTTCATCCCTGAAGCCAGGCTATACAACGCCAAGCGGGAGATCGTTGCAGAAGATCGGGAGTCTTACTGCTTGATGTGAGGTGTCAGCGGTCGTTCTTCTGGTAGATGATTTTCTTGGTGCCGTTTTCGCACGAGCCCACGACCATGTTCTGGTCGTGGACCTCGTCGTTGGTGACGATTTCAAGCGTGTAGGCGGTGACGCCACTGGCCTGGATCTTGGCTTCGATCTCGGCCTTGAGTTCTTCGCAGGGTTTCGGTGCCGCGAGGGCCGAAGTGGCCAGTGCGCAACAGATAACCGCCAGGGTAAAACGTTTCATGGTTGAAGCTCCTTTGACGCAGCACGCACAGTCATGGGTTTTCGCTGCTGTCGTTTATTCGACCACAGTTTTAGCGGGCAAATCTGTCGCGACGCAAAAAAGATCGCAGACTTGAGCACCATCTACCGAATGATCCCGGCAGGTTGCCAAGGCTGCGATCTTTTGTGTTCAACGAAAATCCAGCCAACCAGTGTGGCCTCCAGGCTGATCTTCGCATTCAGCACTTTGGAAACCGGGCAGCCCTGTCCGATCAATCTGCTTTTTTCGCGGGATTTTTTACCGGGCTATTGAAACTCGGGTATATGCCCACATTGCATGAACACGCTTTTGGATTCGGCAGGTTTGCGTTCGCAAGAACAAACCTGCGCCCTCAATTGGAGAAGCAGGTTTATGAAACGACTGTCCGATATCAAGTTCTCGACCCTCGACCTGGTGCCGGTGCGCGAGAACGGCAGCGCGGCCGAGTCGCTGCGCAATTCGCTGGACCTGGCGCAGCACGTCGAGAAACTCGGTTACAACCGCTTCTGGGTGGCTGAACACCACAACATGGACGGTATCGCCAGTTCCGCGACTTCGGTGCTGCTTGGTTACCTGGCCGGTGGCACGTCGACCATTCGTGTCGGTTCGGGTGGGGTGATGTTGCCCAACCACGCACCGTTGGTGATTGCCGAGCAGTTCGGCACCCTGGAAAGTCTATATCCGGGCCGCATTGACCTGGGCCTGGGGCGCGCGCCCGGTTCCGACCAGATGACCGCACGTGCGCTGCGCCGTGAACGCTCCGGCAGCGCCGACGATTTCCCGGAAGATGTGGCGGAGCTGGTGCGCTATCTCGGGCCGCGTACTCCGGACCAACGCATCATCGCCATGCCGGGCACCGGGAGCAATGTGCCAGTCTGGTTGTTGGGGTCGAGCCTGTTCAGTGCACAACTGGCCGGTGAGCGTGGTTTGCCCTACGCCTTCGCATCGCATTTCGCACCGCGCTACATGCATGAAGCGATTCGGGTCTATCGCAATCACTTCAAGCCGTCAGCCGTTTTGGACAAACCTTACGTGATGCTCGGCGTGCCTTTAGTGGCAGCCGATACCGACGAGCAGGCCGATTACCTGGCGACTTCGGTGTTCCAGCGGATTCTCGCCCTGATGCGTGGCCAAAGCCTGGTACAGCGTCCACCGGTGAAGACCATGGACGGCCTGTGGCTGCCCCATGAGAAAGAGGCCGTGCACGATTTCCTTGGCTTGGCCATGATCGGCAGCCCGCAGAAAATCCGCGCCAAACTCGAGGTCCTGATTGAACAGACCCAGGCCGACGAGCTGATTTTCACCTGTGACCTGTACGAACATTCGGATCGCGTGCATTCCTACGAGCTACTGGCGCAGCTCATGCGAGGCTGATACTCAAACGGCAGGCATAAAAAAGCCGGCGCCAGGGCGTCGGCTTATTCATTCAGGCGAGAGTCGGCCTACTTTTTATAGACGATCACTTTGGCGCCCGCTTCGCATTTGCCAACGACTTTCCCGCCGGCAGCGGCACTTTTATCGACAATCTCCAGCGAATATCCGGAAACGCCCTTGGCATCAAGTTTCGCTGCGATTTCGGCTTTCAGCTCATCGCATGGCTTGCCGCCCGCCAATGCGGTCCCTGCAAGGCTCAACAAGCCTACCGCCAACATAAACTTCTTCATCGGTGCATTCCCTGGTCAGATCATAGGGGTAACCAGCCGTCAGCCGGACGCACTCATGCAGTGCTTTACCATTCCCTATGGCATTCGGCCGGCGTGCAAGTTCAGAAGACTAGCCCAAAGTCAGCTGCTGGCAATCCGGAACCCGACTTTCAAGGTCACCTGAAAGTGCGCAGCCTTACCGTCCCTGATGTGCCCACGGGTCTCGGTCACTTCAAACCATTCCATGTACTTGATGCTTTTGCTGGCTTCGGTCAGGGCGTTGTTGATCGCATCTTCGATACTGCTGGTAGACGAGCCAACCAGCTCGACTTTCTTGTAGGTGTGATGGTCAGACATGGCGTTCTCCTCGGCGTGTGAATTACAGCCTAGCAGTGATTTTTCCTATTTTCTGTTGGTCGCTGTGAGGATGAAGTTCAGGTTTTCTGCACTTTCTCGAACCCCTGCAGTCCCAACCAACACATGCCACTCATCACCAATGCAGGAGAGTCACCATGGCCAACACCTCGTTACGCAAAGCCTCATTGCAAAGCATGGAAGCCGAGATCGAGAGTCTGCTCAAGTCTTTGGAAAGCTTGAAGGACGACGCCTCGGATGAGTCGCGTAAAACACTCAAGACCCTGAAAAGCAACGCCGAGAATGCCTTGAAGCACTCGCGCCATTTGCTGGCCGATGCCTATGAAGAGGTCAAGGTCAAAACCCGCGAAACCGGGATTGCCACCCGGGACTACGCCCAGGAACACCCCTGGACAACAGCCGGTGTCGCCGTGGGCGCATTAGGCCTGCTGGCCGCTTATCTGTTGTGCAAGCGTGATTAATCCGTTTGACGCAGTTCGTTCTTGAGCCACTGCGCCAGTTGCCGGGCGCGCCCGTCCGCGGCGCGCTTGGGGAGCCACAACGCCAGGTGTGCCGGGGTTTCACTGAAGCCCCATGGCGCAACCAGGCGGCCGGCCTTCAAGTCCTCCGTCACCAAGGGTTCGGGGGCAATCGCCACACCCAGACCCGCGACGGCGGCTTCCAGCAAGTAATACAAATGTTCAAATCCCTGACCGTACTTCAGCACCCTCGCGTCGAGTCCACGTGGTTGCGCCCAACTCGGCCAGGCTTGCGGGCGTGAGGTGGTGTGCAGCAAAGCCTCGCTCAGCAGTGCAGTGTCCGGCGCGTCCTTGAGCCGTTCATAGCCGGTGAACCGTGGGCTCATGACCGGGCCGATGCGTTCGCTGGCCAGCTCAAAAACCTGCATGTCCGCGGGCCAGGGGGGCTCGGCAAATACCAGCAAGGCGTCCAGCCCCGGCCTTCGCGGGTCGAGATCGCCTTCTCCGGCCGACAGGTGCAGGCGCAAGTCCGGCAGGTCGGCATTGAGTCTCCCCAGTCGCGGGATAAACCAGCGCGCCAGCAGGCTTCCCGAGCAACCGAGCACGAATGGAGCATCGGCCGTGCTTTGTGTGAGTTCGGCGCAAACGCTGCGCAGACGCTCGAAGGCCTCGCTGCTGGCATCACGCAGGCGCAACCCGGCATCTGTGAGTTTCAGGCCGCGTCCGTCCTTGATGAACAGGCTTACGCCGAGGTGTTCTTCAAGCACCTTGAGTTGCCGGCTGACGGCCCCATGGGTGACATGCAACTGTTCGGCCGCCTGACTTACGCTGTTCAAGCGGGCAGCGGCTTCGAAGGCGCGAAGCGCGTTCAGCGGAGGAAGGTCATGGCTCATTTGATCTGTGAGTTTTCCTGACAGGTGGCGGCGATCTTATCGGTTTTCAGGTCGGGGCGTCAGGGGTAGAGTGAAGCCCACTATCTCTTTATGCATCACTTCACGCATTCAACTGGAGCGCCAAATGACCCAGACTAATCTGCGCAACGGCCCTGATGCCAACGGCCTGTTTGGCGCGTTCGGCGGTCGCTACGTTGCCGAAACCCTGATGCCGTTGATCCTCGACCTGGCCCGTGAATATGAGTTGGCCAAGGAAGATCCTGCATTCAAGGAGGAACTGGCCTACTTCCAGCGCGACTACGTCGGACGCCCAAGCCCACTGTACTTCGCCGAGCGCCTGACCGAGTTCTGTGGCGGCGCGAAGATCTACCTCAAGCGCGAAGAGCTGAACCACACCGGCGCGCACAAGATCAACAACTGCATCGGCCAGATCCTGCTGGCGCGACGCATGGGCAAAAAACGAATCATCGCCGAGACCGGCGCCGGCATGCACGGTGTGGCCACTGCCACCGTCGCCGCGCGTTTCGGTCTGGATTGCGTGATCTACATGGGCACCACTGACATCGAACGTCAGCAGGCCAACGTGTTTCGCATGAAGCTGCTGGGTGCCGAAGTGATCCCGGTGGTGGCTGGCACCGGCACGCTGAAAGACGCGATGAACGAAGCCCTGCGTGACTGGGTGACCAACGTCGACAGCACCTTCTATCTGATCGGCACCGTGGCCGGTCCGCACCCTTACCCAGCAATGGTTCGCGACTTCCAGGCCGTGATCGGCAAAGAAACCCGTGAGCAACTGCAAGCCCAGGAAGGCCGTCTGCCAGATAGCCTGGTGGCGTGCATTGGCGGTGGTTCCAACGCCATGGGCCTGTTCCACCCGTTCCTCGACGACAAGAGTGTTGAAATCATTGGCGTTGAAGCCGCCGGTTACGGCATCGAGACCGGCAAGCATGCGGCCAGCCTGAACGGCGGTGTACCGGGTGTGTTGCACGGTAACCGCACCTTCCTGCTGCAGGACGACGATGGCCAGATCATCGACGCCCACTCGATCTCTGCCGGCCTCGACTACCCGGGTATCGGTCCGGAGCACGCATGGTTGCATGACATCGGCCGCGTTCAGTACACCTCGGTGACTGACGACGAAGCCCTCGCTGCATTCCACCAGTGCTGCCGTCTGGAAGGGATCATCCCTGCCCTGGAAAGCGCCCATGCCCTGGCTGAAGTGTTCAAGCGCGCACCGAGCCTGCCAAAGGATCACCTGATGGTGGTCAACCTGTCCGGCCGTGGCGACAAAGACATGCAGACCGTAATGCACCATATGGAACAATCAAAGCAGGAGAAACACTGATGAGCCGCCTGCAAACGCGTTTTGCCGAACTCAAGGAACAGAACCGCGCCGCCCTGGTGACCTTCGTGACCGCCGGCGACCCGGGCTATGACACGTCCCTGGCCATCCTCAAGGGCTTGCCGGCGGCTGGTGCCGACGTGATCGAACTGGGCATGCCCTTCACCGACCCGATGGCTGACGGCCCGGCCATCCAGCTCGCCAACATCCGTGCGTTGGGTGCCAAGCAGAATCTGGCGAAAACCCTGCAAATGGTTCGCGAGTTCCGCCAGGACAACAACGAAACGCCGCTGGTGCTGATGGGGTACTTCAACCCGATCCACATGTACGGCGTACCGCGCTTCATTGCCGAAGCCAAAGAGGCCGGCGTTGACGGCCTGATCGTGGTCGACCTGCCGCCGGAGCATAACGGCGAACTGTGCGACCCGGCGCAGGCCGCGGGCCTGGATTTTATCCGCCTGACCACGCCAACTACCGACGATGTGCGCCTGCCGACCGTTCTCAACGGCAGCTCCGGTTTCGTCTACTACGTCTCTGTGGCTGGCGTGACTGGTGCCGGGGCCGCCACGCTCGAACACGTCGAGGAAGCGGTCGCCCGTCTGCGCCGCCATACCGACCTGCCGATCAGCATCGGTTTCGGTATCCGTACCCCAGAGCAGGCGGCGTCCATCGCTCGCTTGGCTGACGGTGTGGTGGTGGGGTCGGCATTGATCGACCAGATCGCCAATGCGGCAACCGCAGAACAGGCCGTCGACGGTGTATTGAGCCTGTGCTCGGCGTTGGCGGACGGCGTGCGTAAAGCCCGCGTCAGCTAAGGGTAAAGTTCCTGATACAGAGGAATTAGAGCCTCGCGGCACCGACAAAACAGCAAAAAGGGCTTCAGGACTGTGTTCTGAAGCCCTTTTTGCTGTGTGTGGCTGAACGATGTAAACCTTGTGGGAGCAAGCTCGCTCCCACAAGGTTGCGCTATCAAGGCAATTCTATCCCGCCTGACGCCTTGTGCAGTTTGCGCAAGTGCTCGCCAATCTGTTTCACGTTGGCCTCATTGGCAGCCATTTCGGCGGCACGGCCCGGTTCAAGCAACGCTCTCACTTCCTTGTCCAGATCCCCGGACAGTGCCAGGAGCTGCTTCTGGCGCTGGCTGCTTTCCGATTCCAGATGCTCCCACTCGCTCGGTTGCGGCAAGCCATAACCGTTGGTGCCCAGCAGCTCCGCCGGCCGGCTGAGGAAGCCACTGTTGGCGAGAATGTCCTTGAGCGTCTCGTTGGCCTTGTCCATGCCGCCATTCTTCAGTTCTCGGGCGCCCAGATAACGCTGTTTCACTTCATCCTGGGCCAACAGCAGTTGCCGACGAAAACTCGCTTGCTCCAGCAGAAGCAACGCCGCACTGGTGCGCAAATCAGCCTGCTCGAACCATTGCCGACGCTCCGCGGCTTTCAAGTCGAGCCAGTCTTCGACGGTTTCCTGTTTGATCGGCAGGTGCTTTTTCAGGACATCGAACATGGCTTGATAGCGATCGCGGAAGGAGTCGAAACGATAACCCAGACGCAGGGCTTCCCGTGGATCGTCCAGCACACTGGTGTCCGCCAGTCCCCGTCCCTTCAGCACTTCCAGCAAACCGTTGGGCATGATGTTGTCGAGTCCAACCAACTGCGGGTTGTTGGTCCCGCCGCGCAGCAATTTCAGTTCCTCCACTGCGCAGTTGTTTGACAGGAAGAAGTAGTTGCCGTCGTAGCTCCAGTGCATTTCGGCGGCACGTCCCACCACGTCTTCAATCTCTCTGCGCGACAGGTTCAGGGGCACGGAGGCCAGGCTGCGCAGTTCGGTCTTGGTGTATTCGTCGATGACCTGGGACAGCGGCAGGATAAACAGCCGCGACGGGTATTTACCGACCAGGCCATCCCAGCTCGACAGCTGTACGTCGCCGACGAAGGCGCGGTACGACAGCACCAGATGCTGGTCCAGGTCCAGTCGACAATCCGGTCCGCGTGGTCGGCCCGGCGCGCAGATCACCAGGCGCAACATGCTGTGGCCCCAGCGGCTGAACAGGTTCTGGTTGGCCTCGGCCAGCAGATAGTCAACGGCATACACCCGCTCCGGATCGACCTGGCCCAAAGGTGTCTTGGCGAAGTCGTTGCCGGCATTGAGGAAAGCGAAGGTTTTACTGCAGGTGTTTTTGGCGGCAGGCGCCCAACCGAAATGTTCCTTGTAGTAGCGGTACAGCGCGGGTCGGCGGCAGGCGTAGCTCGGGTCGAGGAGGAAATACTCCATGTTGACCGCGACGAATTCCTTTGGATTGCTGGTCTCGTAGATGTCCGGACTGCGGGCAATCTGGCGATTGTGCTGTTCGCGTTCACCGCGACGGCCTACGTATTGCTGCCAACCGGCGAGGTCGAGCAGGCGTGGATCATCACTGAGGGTAAAACGCCGATCCGACTGGCCCCGGCATTGGTCGGGAATGCCAACCAGCCCTGAGCTGTTGTTGCGCTGGGTGCAGCGTTGAATCAGCTTGCGCTCGGCATCCGGCCACAGGCGCGAGCGATCGTAGATGTGAGTCAGCTCGTGCAACACCGTGGCCAGCATTTCCCGGCGCACGGTGCCATGGGGGCGATGGGTTTTCTTCGTCGCGGCGCTGCCATCGGTGAGACCGGCCAGCAGGTTGCGGTTCAGATCGAGCTCGGACACCAGTGATGCCTGACCGTAGGCGTTGCGTGGCATGTCATCGGTCCAGCCGACGTCGATGCGTCGATCGAGTTGCTCGATAAAGCGTGGCGGCAGTGCCTGCATGGCTTCATCGAGCAAAGCTTGGCTGGCTTGCTGTTGCGTGGGAGTCAGACCTTCGGTCTTTAGCTGTAATTGAAGGCCTGCGTGGGCCGTGTTGCCTAGCAGCAACAGGGCCCCGGCCAGCAGCCAGGCGCCTGGACGCTTCACAGCGCGAGGATGGCTTCGGCGAGGTCCTGATCACTGGCGTCGCGAGCTTCAGGCACGCGGGTACGCAGCAGGTCGAAAGCGGACTCCAGGTGAGCGCCACGAATGTCGCCATTGCTGGCAACGAAACTGGCGGCGTCGTCCTGGGCTTCGCRCACGATTTTCGAATCGCGGATGGACGTGGTGGTGTCGGAGGTGAAATCGAGGGTGCGCTGGGTAGCACGGATCAGCATATTACTGGTGGCAACCAGAGTATGTGCCTGGGCCACATCGGCCAACAGCAGCAGGCCTAAGGTGGCAGCAATCAGCGGGTTACGCATGGAACGACTCCAGAAAAGCAGGGATAACTATTGGACGAGAATTGCTTGTGCCAGTTCAAGGTCGCTGGCATGAAGTTTTGCCTGGGTTCGGCGCAGATACCGCAGGGCCGACTCCAGTCGTGCGCCTCTCAGTTGGCCGTCACTGGCAATGAATGCCGCGGCGTCATCCTGGGCGGCGAGCAGCAGTTTATGGTCGAAGGGGGCGCTGGTCACCAAACTTGTGGCGTAACCGCTGGCGACGACGCCTTGGGTGGACAGGTTGAAAGCGTCATAAGCGTGGGCTGATCCGCAGTAACCAAGGGTAAGCAAGACTGGAGCGATCAAGAGACTTGAAGGAAAACGCATGAGACTCGACAGTTGGAAATGAGTCCCAAGGCTAGCGCAAGGCCCGATCTAGAGCCAGCGTCGAAACATTGGGGCGCGCCGGGCGTGCCCCATGTCTGTGCCGTCGTTTAGATCGTCAGGATCGCTTGCGCCAGTTGGGCGTCGGTTGCGTTCAGCTGTGGCGCCTGGCGGTGAATGTGATCGATGGCGCTTTCCAGTTTCACGCCGCGGATGGAGCCTTCACTGGCGACGAAGCTGGCGGCGTCGTCACGGGCGGCAAGCACGATCTTGTCATCCTTGAACGAAGACGAGACGACGTTGGTGGTCGCATCGGACGTGGCTTTGAGCGCATTGACTACAGCATCCGTGGTCACGATGAAGCTGCTGGCTTGGGCACTGGCAGCCACGGCAAACAGGACCGCGGCGCTAAGCAGGCGAAGACGGGGCATTGGGGTAACTCCTTTGGGTAGACCAATTGAAATATGGCGCAGTGTCTGCAATGTCAGACGCCAGGCACTCGGCGTTCGCTACGTTCTGGTCTGATATTAGGCTTGTGCGTGCCGGTTCGAACAGCCCCGACCATGCCAGCAGGAAGTCAGCGCCAGAACGGTTTATCCAATTCATTGCTGCGGTCGGCGTGGCTGATAGCAAGATCTGATAGCTGACGATCATCGAGTTGAGCCAGTAAACGTCGTGTTCTCGCTCTTTCGAGACTGGCGAAGAGCCCTGTTAACAGATCGCTGACCCCGTTCAGGCGAGGTCTCGATTGAACCGATGGGGTGGAAACATCCTGTAAAAAATTCATGGTGCGGTCCCTGTCCTGATAGGTAGAGGGTTCCATGCTGACACCGGCCGAACATCCGCTACAGACACACTGCGATGATATTGTACTCATCAAATTTGTATTTTTTTCAAACTGTACTGGTATCCGGGTTTCCCTACTGTAAGACTGGATTTGACAGGCCAAAACGACAAAACCCGTCGTGGTTTCCCACGACGGGTCTTGTTTTTTCAATTCGGGTTGCTGGCGGTGGACCTTCAGGTCAGAGCCAGCGACGCTAGCTTAGCGCCAGAACGGCTTGCTCAGCTCTTCGTAGCGTTGTGCTTCGCTAATCCCGGCGTCAGCCAGCAGACGCGAATCCAGGCGAGCCAGTTGATGGCGGCTGGTGATGCGGCGCTGCCACAGCATCAGGTTGGCGATAACGCGCAGAGGCAGGGAAGCCTGGGTTTTTGCAGCAGTGTCTTGAAAGAACAGATCGGAACTGAGTGTACGTTCCATGGTGGTCATCCTTCCGCTTATGGCGGGATTAGGTAGTGGTTTAACTGGTGCCCATGATCCTCTCGTTTGCCTAGTCTCTGTAGATACAGTTCATCTGTATTGTGAGGGCTCAGTTAACTGTTTATAGGGGGTGTACTGGTCAAAATTGAGGCAACTGTACCTATGCGCACTATTAAGGTGCAAAATTGCTGTTTTGGCTCGGTAAGGTAGGAATTTTCCTCGGGAAATGACCGGTACAGCAGTACAGTTTTTTTCATATTGGGAGGCGGGTAAGAGCCAGCTGACGAAACTGTGTTTGCGCCAGCTGCTATCTGTAGCAATTACTTCTTCAGCATTTGCCCGGTTTCTTCCAGGTTTATGTGCCAGCTCAAGGCGTCACGCAGGATGTGCGGGGTGTGCCCGCCGATGGCGCATGCGGCGGTGAAGTAATCATTCAGCGCCTGGCGGTAATCCGGGTGCACGCACTTGTCGATGATGATCCGGGCACGCTCCCGCGGTGCCAGGCCTCGCAGGTCTGCCAGACCGACTTCGGTCACGAGGATGTCGACGTCATGTTCGGTGTGGTCAACATGGCTGACCATCGGCACCACGCTGGAGATCGCACCGCCCTTGGCGATCGACTTGGTCACGAACACGGACAGGTGCGCGTTGCGCGCGAAGTCGCCCGAGCCACCGATGCCGTTCATCATCCGTGTACCGCAGACATGGGTGGAGTTGACGTTGCCATAGATGTCGAACTCCAGGGCGGTGTTGATGCCGATGATGCCGAGGCGGCGCACGACTTCAGGGTGGTTGGAGATCTCCTGCGGGCGCAGGACCAGTTTGTCCTTGTAGCGCTCCAGGTTGCCGAACACGTCGGCATTGCGCCGGCTCGACAGGGTGATCGAACTGCCCGACGCAAAACTCAGCTTGCCAGCGTCAATCAGGTCGAAGGTCGAGTCCTGCAGGACCTCGGAATACATCGTCAGGTCTTCGAACGGTGAGTCGATCAGGCCGCACATCACAGAGTTGGCGATGGTGCCGATACCGGCTTGTAGCGGGCCGAGCTTGTTGGTCATGCGTCCGGCTGCCACTTCCTGTTTAAAGAAGTCGATCAAGTGATCGGCAATGGCTTGGGTATCGGCGTCCGGTGCCAGCACAGTGGAGGGTGAGTCGGCCTGGTTGGTGACCACGATGGCGACGATTTTTTCCGCTGGAATCGGGATGGCGGTGCTGCCGATGCGGTCGTCGACCTTGACCAGCGGAATCGGTGTACGGGTCGGACGGTAGGTCGGAATATAGATGTCGTGCAGACCTTCGAGATTCGGGTTGTGCGCCATGTTGATCTCGACGATCACGTGCTTGGCGAAAATCGCGAAGCTGGCCGAGTTGCCGACCGAGGTGGTTGGCACGATATGCCCTTGCTCGGTGATCGCCACGGCTTCAATCACGGCAATGTCCGGCAGTTTCAGTTGCTGGTTACGCAATTGCTCCACGGTTTCCGACAAGTGCTGGTCGATGAACATGACCTCGCCGGCATTGATCGCCTTGCGCAGGGTGCTGTCGACCTGAAACGGCATGCGTCGCGACAGCACGCCAGCTTCGGTCAACTGCTTGTCGAGGTCGTTGCCCAGGCTTGCGCCAGTCATCAGGCTGATCTTCAGCGGCGTGACCTTGGCGCGCTCGGCCAGCGCCTGGGGGACGGCCTTGGCTTCGCCGGCGCGAGTAAAGCCACTCATGCCGACGGTCATGCCGTCCTCAATCAGAGCGGCAGCGTCGGCAGCGCTCATCACTTTGTCCAACAACGAAGGCAGGCGAATACGGTCACGGTACATGGATTGTTATCTCGGGCAACAGGTAGCAGGACGTGCAGTCTAGTGAATTGCGCCAGCTTCTGTCCCGCTACCAAGGTCGCAATCGAGGCGTCTATTCCGGGCCTTTCAAGCAAAACACCGTTACCGGATCGGTAACAAAAGAATAGTTTGTCCGACGATTTGCGCAAACAAAAACGCCCCGACGAGTCGGGGCGTTCTGTGTGCCGCAGAGGGTTACTCGACAGCCTTGACCATGTCTTCGATGACCTTCTTGGCGTCACCGAACACCATCATGGTCTTGTCCAGGTAGAACAGCTCGTTGTCCAGACCGGCATAGCCGCTGGCCATCGAGCGCTTGTTGACGATGATGGTCTTGGCCTTGAACGCCTCGAGGATCGGCATGCCGGCAATCGGCGATTTCGGATCGTTCTTCGCCGCCGGGTTGACCACGTCGTTGGCCCCCAGCACCAGCACCACGTCGGCCTGGCCGAACTCGGAGTTGATGTCGTCCATCTCGAACACCTGGTCGTAAGGTACTTCGGC